>DASXWF010000809.1:0-7437 GCA_036503835.1 Polyangiaceae bacterium
TCGGCACCAGCACGTCCATGCCGCTCGGGGTTTCGCACGTCTCCGGAGTCGCCTCCGGATCATCCGCGAACGGAAAGAGCTCGAGCCCGAACCAGATGCTGGACTCGACCTCGCGGAGCGCGCTCTCGAGCGCGCCGCCGAGCGTCTTCCAGCGGCCGTCCGGGTATTCTCCGGTCGCGCTCATGCTGCTCGACTTGTCGACGACGAGCAGCACGCTCACGTCGGGCGGCGCCGCCTCGAGCTCGGTCGCTCCGCAGTTGTCGGGCGCTCCGCCCTCGCCGCCCATTTCGACCACGATCGAGCCCGCGCTGCCGCCGGTGATGACGCTGTTTCGGCCCGCGCTGCTCGAGCCGCCGCTTCCGTTCTTGCCGGCGCTGCCCGCGCTCGAGCTACCGCCGGAGCCGCCCGAAAGTGCGCCGTCCGGCGGCGGCTCGCCCGAGACGGTCGATTCGCCGCCGCAGGCGGTCGCGAACGCCCAACCGAGCAGCGCGGGCACTCCGAGCGTTCGTAGTGCCCAGGTTCGAGTGTTTCGTGGCGCTGTTTTCATGCTCGAGCTCACGGAGTGTTGTAGCGACAGACGCTCTGATTGCAGGGGACGCCGTTGCAGCAGTCGGACGCGTCGTCGCAGATCTGTCCGTACTGCGCGCAGCTGTTCGAGCCGCCGGTGCCGCCGCTGCCGCCCGTGCCGCCGGCTCCACCCGTTCCGCCGGTGCTGCCGCCCGTGCCGCCCGCAGGCGAGCCCGCGTCGCCGCCACCGCCTGCCTGGCCGCCGGTCCCCCCGGTGCCGCCCGTGCCCGTGGAGGGCGGGCTGCAGACGCCGGAGGTGGAGCCCGGCGGACGAATGCAGGTGCCGCCGGGGCAGCAGTCGCCGTTGATGCTGCAGTTGCCGCCCGTCATCACGCAAGGCGGCGTGTCGGGCGGTACGTCGAGGCAGCGCAGGACGCCCATGTCGTCGGGAACGCACGGCACGCCGTTGCAGCAATCGTCCGCCGACGCGCAGATTTCACCGGCCATCCTGCACTCGTCGCCGAGGCCGTTGCAGCGCGGCACGCCGAGCGCGTCGAGCTGGCAGCCGTCGCGGCTCGCGCCGAGCGCGCCGCAGCAGTTCGCGCGGGCGCTCGAGATGCTGCACTCGTAGTTCTGGTAGTGACAGACGTTGCCCTGCGGGTTGCAGGACATCGGGTTCCGGCAAATGCCGATGGTCTTGCCGGGCTCGATCTCGCAGCGGACGTTGCCGGCTCCCGGCAGGTCCGAGTCGGCGTCGCCGCCACAGCAGTCGCTGTCCTTGCGACAGAGGTCGCCCGTGACGTGGCAGCCGCTCGCCGGCTGGCAGATGTTGCGTCCGCTCGGTCCGGGCGCACAGAGACGGCTGCAGCAACCGTTGCAGTCGTCGCAGACCATGCCGTCCACGCCGGTGCAGAAGCTCGGTCCTTCGGGCGGCAGGGCGCACAAGCCGAGCGTCGCGCTGTCGGTCCTGACGCATTCGGCCGTGCAACAGTCCTGATCGCGCGCGCACGCGTCGCCGGGCTGAATGCACCAGGAAACGCCGAGGCTGCACTTTCCGTCCTGACAGGAGCGCGAGCAGCACTCGTCGTCGGAGTCGCAGTCGTTGCCCGCGACCTTGCAGGAGGGGTTCAGCGCAGCGCAGGTGCCGTCGTCGCCGCAAACGCCGCCGCAGCACTCGCCGTCTCGCTCGCATTCGCCGCCGTCGGACGTACAGAAGCCTTCTCCGCACGTATCGCCGTCACACAGGAGGTTGCAACAGTCGGTGGGCGCGCTGCAGCCCGCGCCCGGGTCGCCGCAAGCGGTGACGGACGATTCGCAGGTTCCACTCAGCGGATTGCAGGTTTGCGAACAGCAGTCGGAGCCGAACGTGCAGGGATTGCCCACGGCGCCACAGGTCGGGCCCGTGCCGCCGGACGAGCCCGCCTCGCCGGACGCGCCGCTCTCACCCGTCGTCGCGCCCGCGCCGGCCGATCCACCGTCGGTCGCGCTCTCGCCGGCGCCGCCGGAGTCGCCGCCGGCGACGCTGCCGGCGCTCGAGCCGCCCGAGCTCGTTCTTCCGCCCGAGCTCGTCCGCCCTCCGGTGTTGGTCGTTCCGCCGGTGTTGGTCGTCCCTCCGCCGTCCTCGCCCGCGCCGAGGGAACCAGCCCTGCCGGCGGTCCCACCTGCTTGTCGGCCTCCCGTCGAGCCACCGGAGCCAGGGGAGTCGTCGTCTCCGGTCGTGCTCGAGCCGCCGCAGGCAGACGCCAGACCGAACGACAGCAGGACCGTGGCCAACAAGTGCCTAACGCGCATCGAAACCTCCGAGGAATGAGCCGGGCGGAACCAGCACCGCTGTAAGTGGCAGCCGAAGCTCCCGCTTATGACGGCAGCAACGGTCCGTTCCGAAATGTGCGCCGATGTGGGACGAGACCTTCCAAGGGGGGACGAATTTCACCGCGCGCCATAGAAACTCTGCCGGTCCCCCACTGAACCCTGAAATGGCAGAACGCGCTTTGGACTGGGTTCGGACACTGGCTTCTCGCGCTCGCGCGATGGTTCCCGAGCCGGAGCGGAGTCCGCACGAGTCCGGGACGCACGAACGCGTGCCGACTCACGCGTCGCATCCGAACGGCTTCGCCGCGCTGAAGCTCGTGCCGGAAGGCGCGCCGGCAGGCGACGAACGCCGCGAGAACGAGCGCCGCGCCTGCGCCATCGAGCTCGAGTTTTCGGCCGACTCGCACTTTTTCGCGGGCCTTTCGGAGGACATCTCCGAAGGCGGCCTATTCGTCGCGACCTACGAGCGCTTGCCGATCGGAACGCGTCTGGCGCTTTCGTTCGAGCTGCAGGACGGCCTCGTCGAGGCGCGCGGCGAGGTGCGCTGGGTGCGCGGCACCGAAACGTCCGGCGGTTGGCCCGGTCTGGGCATCGCGTTCATGGAGCTGTCGCCGGAAGCGTCCGAGCGCATCGCTCGTTACTGCGCGCGCTGTCCCCCTCTTTACGTGGACGTCTGAGTCCCGTCCCGCATTTTCGACAGGAGAGAGTTGATCATGAAGACGAGCCTTCGTCGTTGCCTTCCCCTTTCGTCGTTCCTCTGGCTCGCCGCCTGTGGCGGTGAGGAGGAGGTTCCCAAGGATCCGCCGAGCTGCGAGCCTGCGAGCGAGCAGGGTTGCGAGGCCGGTCAGGTGTGTGAGGAGGTCGAGGGCGGTGCTCCCGCCTGCTTCGCGCCAGTCGTCGTCAGCGGAAAGGTGTTCGACACGTCGAACGACGCGGCCGTCGAGGGCGCGCACGTCGTCGCGCGTGATGCCAACGGATCCGCCGTATCCACGGTCGCGGTGACCGACGCGAACGGAAGCTACCGCCTGAGCGTCCCGGCTCGCCGCGCTGCGAACGGTTCGGTCGTGAGCCAGGACGTGACGTTGCGCGCGGACGCGTCCGGCTACCTCGGATTTCCGCGCGCCCCGCGCGTCGCCCTGCCCGTCGATCTGGCCGACGTCACGGTAAGCTCGGCGCTCACGGAAATCGGCTTGATCCCGCTCGCGGACAGCGAGGGGCTCGGAACGATTTCGGGCCGGGTCGGCGGCGAACACCCCGCGGGAACGCTGGTGGTCGCCGACGCGACCGACGCGCTCGGCGTGACCGGTATCGCGGACGTGAACGGCGACTACACCGTGTTCAACGTTCCCGCCGGCAGTGTGGCCGTGAACGGCTACGCGCGGGGCGTGAACCTCGACAACGCCGAGCTGACGCTCGAAGCGGGTGCGCACCTGACGGGTGTGGACCTCGCCGTGCTCTCCACGGACACGGCCACGGTGGGCGGCAACGTGCAGATCGTGAACGCGCCCGGCGGCGCGGCGACCAGCGTGATTCTGGTGGTCGAGAGCACGTTCGACGAGGTGCTCTTGCGCGGCGACGTGCCGCCCGGGCTGCGCGCCGGCGACGTGAGCGGCACCTTCTCGATCCTGGGCGTCCCGGACGGGCGCTACGTGGCGCTCGCCGCGTTCGAGAACGACGCGCTGGTTCGCGATCCGGACACGAGCATCGGCGGTACCGAGCTCGTCCACGTCGAGGTGACGGGCGGGGCCGATCGCATGCTGGCGGAAGGCTTCAAGGTCACCGAGGCGCTCGAGGTGAACGCGCCCGGTGCGGAAGAACCCGAGCTCGTGAGCCAGGCCCCCGAGCTCAGCTGGGCGGACGACTCGAGCGAGGACAGCTACGACCTCGAGGTCTTCGACGCCCTCGGCAACGTCGTTTGGGAGCGCTCGGGCATCGTGGGTCCGAAGGGCAGCCAGCCGGTGGTGGTGACCTACGAAGGCCCGCTCGAGCGCGGCATGTTCTACCAATTTCGCGCGATTTCCATCAAAGACGGCACGCCGATTTCGGCGACGGAAGATCTGCGCGGCGTGTTCACGCTCGAGTGAACGGAGCCCTCCGGGAGGCTCACTGTTCGGCTCCCAGCTTGCGCAGCCCCACCGCGCATTCCAGCGCGACCAGGGACAGCAAGCTGAAGCCGAGAATGCCCGGCGACATCGATTCGCCGAACCCTTGCAGGACGATCAGGTGAACCTGGGGGCTCTGCGCCCACTCCAGCCGCCGCGGAACCTGCGTGCCGACGGCCGCGAAGTCGGCGGCCGTTCCGGCCAAGACCGAGAACAGCACGGCGAAGCCGAGCGCGACGATCACGGGCAGGTGCCCGCGCTCGGGCCGGAAGGCGAAGCGCGCTCCGAGGCCCAGGTCGAACAGGCCGAAGGCGAGGATGGCCCACATCGGAAATCCGCCGGCACGAAACATCTCGAGCATTGGGTCCTTTCACGGCTCCCGTCGCAGGGAGCTTTTCCGAGAGAACCGTCCAGCCGCCCCGGCGTGACGTCACGGAGCGCGCTGCCGGGCGTTAGAATCGGGTGTGGAACGCGAGCCGAGGAGTAGCCCGTCCGGTGGGCCGCCCAGCGACTCCCCCGAGGCCCGCCTGGTCGAACGCCTGCGGCGCGGGGACGAGACGGCGTTCGACGAGACGTACGAGCTCCACCGTGCCGGGCTGTTCTCGTTTCTGGTGCGGGCGTCGCGCGAGCGAGCGCTCGCGGAGGAGCTTCTGCAGGAGACCTGGCTTCGCTTCGCGCAGAAGGCGCGGACGCTCGCGCCGGAAACGGACCTCAGAGCCTGGCTCTTCACGGTCGCGCGCAACCTGCTCCGGAGCCGCCTGCGCCGGGATCGCTTCGGGCGAGAGCTGCTCGCCGTGCTGGGGTTCGGCAAGCCCGCGGCCGAAGCGTCGCCGTTCGACCTCGTCGCCGCCTCGGAAACCGAGCGGAATCTGGAAATCGCCATCGGCGAGCTGCCGCCGTCGCTGCGGGAGGTGGTGTTGCTCGCCGTCGTGGAACGGCTCGAGCCGGCTCAGGTCGCCCGAGTGCTCGGCTTGCGGCCCGAGGCGGCCCGGCAGCGACTCGCGCGCGCCCGTGGCATGCTAGCGAGGCTCCTCGATCGGGCGAACGGTGAACCGATCGGAGAACGGCCATGACGCTGAGACCAGACGAGATGCTACAGAGCGCGGGCTTGCCTCGCCACGACTGCGGGCCGGCCGTGGCGGAGCGGATCCGGGGCGTTGCTCTCGCAGCCTATCGAGCCGATCCGCGCGCCCGGGCCGATCGCGCGCCCGCGCAAGGGACGGCGGGCCTCTGGACTCGTTTTCTCGAGCCCGCGCTCGTCGTCGCGAGCGTCGTCGCTTATCTCACCTGGACGGCTTCGACCCTCTCGGCGCTTCACGGCGTGGCGGCAGCGGGCGAGCGCGACGCACGTGGCGAGAGCGGGAAGCGATAGCGGAGCGGCGCGCGAGCGGCTCACGCTCGAGCTCGAGCGCCTGGCGCTCCGGGCCGCGCGGCGCGTCTACGACGACCTGAACGCGTCGCTCTTTCGCCGGGCGCTGCGGCCGCCCGCGTTCGAGCTCGTGCACGCGGCGGGGCGGCTCGGGCGCTGGGTGGGCGGAGCGCGCACGCTCGAGCTGTCGCGCGCGCTCCTGACCGATCACGGCTGGGGCGTCCTGGTCGAGGTGCTGAAGCACGAAATGGCGCACCAGTTCGTGGACGAGGCGCTCGGCGTGCGCGACGAGGCCGCGCACGGTCCGGAGTTTCGCCGTGTCTGCCAGGAGCGCGGCATCGACGCGCGCGCGGCGGGCGTGCCCGAGGCGCCCCCGAGCACGCGCGATCACGTGCTCGAACGCGTGGCCAAGCTCCTGGCGCTCGCCGAGAGCTCGAACGAGCACGAGGCCCAGGCCGCGATGAGCGCCGCGCAGCGCCTGATGCTGAAGCACAACCTCGAGGGCCTCGTCGAGCGGCGCGAGACGTACTACGAGTTTCGTCACCTCGGCGAACCGAGCGGACGCATCCCCGAATGCGAGCGCATGCTCGCCTCGATCCTCGCCGATCATTTCTTCGTCGAGGTGATCTGGGTGCCGGTGTGGCGCCCGCTCGAGGGTAAGCGCGGCAGCGTGCTCGAGGTGTGCGGCACGCGCGCGAACCTGGAGCTCGCCGAGTACGTGCGGGCGTTCGTGATGCAGACGGGCGAGCGGCTCTGGCGCGAGTACCGCGGCGCCCGCCGCGTGCCGGCGCGCGAGCGCCAGCGCTTTCTCGCGGGTGTGGTCACGGGCTTTCGGGACAAACTCGAGCGCGAGCAGAAGAAGAACCGCGCGGCCGGGCTGGTCTGGCAGGGCGACGGCGCGCTCCACGACTATTTGCGCGTGCGCCACCCGCACGTGCGCTATTCGCGCCACTCCGCGAATACGCGCGGCGAGGCCTACGCCCGCGGCCGTGAGGCGGGCCAGCGGCTGGTCTTGCAGCGCGGTCTCCGGGAGGGCCACGGGCCGGGACCGCCGCGGCTCTTGCCGGCGCGGCGCTCCTGACGGACGCGGCTCTCGACGAACCGGGCGGCTCCGACCAGAATGGCCGGACGTGAACGACACGTTCGTCGCCGACAGCGCGCGTGATTCCTACGTCGGCCGGGTGCTGGCGGGGCGCTACCGCATCCTCGAGCCGCTCGGCGCGGGGGGCATGGGCGTCGTGTACCGGGCGGAGCACGTGCACATGCGCAAGCCGGTGGCGCTCAAGATTCTCCACCAGCACAT
This sequence comes from Polyangiaceae bacterium, assembly GCA_036503835.1. Taxonomy (GTDB): domain Bacteria; phylum Myxococcota_A; class Polyangia; order Polyangiales; family Polyangiaceae; genus PMG-095. The sequence goes on from DASXWF010000809.1 coordinate 7,094, forward strand.
GACCTTGATGCCCGAGGTCGTGGCTCGCTTCGAGCGCGAGGCGGTCGCGGCCGCGCGCATCGAGCACGCGAACGTCGCGGCAGCCCTGGATTTCGGCCGGTTCGACGACGGCTCGTTCTACCTCGCGCTCGAGTACGTCGAAGGCAGGAGTCTCGGCGACGTGGTGGAAATCGGCCCGCTGCCCACTCCGCGCGCGCTCCTGATCGCACGCCAGATCGCCGACGGACTGGCGGCGGCGCACGCGGCCGGTATCGTGCACCGCGACCTCAAGCCCGACAACGTGCTGCTCGAGCGGCGCAGCGACGGCAGCGAAGCGGCCAAGGTGCTCGACTTCGGCGTGGCCA
>DASXWF010000810.1:0-3393 GCA_036503835.1 Polyangiaceae bacterium
AAGGTCATCGCCTCTAGCGTACTACGCGGTTCGCCGGTTTCGCAGTGAGGTGGCGGCTTGCGCGTGCGTCGCAGACTTCCACCATGTCGGGACGAATCTCTCGGCGAGGTCCCGAAAGGTGCGCCGATGCGCGGTGGCCGGAACCAGCACGACGAAGCCCTGCCGAGCGATCAGCGCCGCAAGGCGCGCGAGGGTTTCGTAGAAGCTCGCTCGCTCTTCAGGCGAGTAGCCGGGCGTGGGGACGAGGCTCGCGCGCACGGCGTCGCCGTCGAGCAGGCACGCCGGAATTGCGCTGCCGGCGAGGGCGTCGCGAGTCTTTTCGGCGAAGGTCGACTTCCCCGACGAGGGGAGGCCCGTGATCCAGACGACGACTCCGTGACTCATGTGTCGAAGAAGTCGTCGGCCATCTGCGGGGCGAAGCGCGGCGCTTCGAGGACGCGCTCGATGAAGCAGAGGATTCGTTCGCGATCTTCGACGCGGAGCTCGGGGTACCAGGTGGGGCTCGCGAGCACGAGGCCGCGCCAGGCGAAGAGGGGCGCGACGACCTCGGCGAGCGCACTGTCGGAGGCCACGGCGCCGTAGCGTTCCCAGAAGAGGTAGAAGAGGGTTCGGAAGGCGTCGTGCCACGCACCGGGGTGTCCGAGGGCGAAAAAGGCGTAGTTGATGGCCATGCTCGCGATGTCGTCGGCCGGGTCTCCGACCGAGCCGCGGCTGGTGTCGAGGACGGCGAGCTCGGAGGCTTCGTCGAAGAGGACGTTGAAGGGATGGAAGTCGCCGTGGGTCCGGCGCAGGCGATCGTGGTGTTTGCGCAAGCGGTGGCGCCACCGGAGGCACAGCTCTTCGATGTGCTCCAGGCGGCAGCGCGGAGCCGCGGGGACGTCGTCCGGGTAACCGTCGATGATGCCGAAGATGCCTTCGCCGCTGCCGAGGGTGTCGCGGAGGAAGCGCGCGTAGGCGGTGTTCGGGTGCTCGGGGCGGTGTGCGTGGAGTTCGGCGAGGTAGTCGACGAGGGATTGGCAGCGGGCGAGGTCGCGGGGGTTCAGCAGGCCGGAGCGCGCGATTTCGCGCAGGTCTTCGGCATAGATGCGCCCCGCGCTGTAGCTCGTGAGGAGGTAGAATTCGCCGGTCCCGGCGAGGGACACGAATTCGCTTTCTCCTTTGTAGGCTCCCATGTCGAGGACGGACACGTGGCGTGGCAAAGCGCCGAATGTGTCAGCAGCGAGGATGGCGGCTTCCGCGCGATCGGCGCGGCGGTCGTGCCCGAATTGGTTGGCGGTGGCGCTGCGCAAGACGAGTTGGAGGTCGCGGCCTTCGTGGTGCACGTCGATCCGAAGCGGCGCGCCGTAGCCGGCGCCTTTCGTGTTTGCGTCTTTGGTGCCGGCGTCGGGGCCCAAGGAGCGGACGCGCACGATTTGCGCGCCTGGTAGCGCAGATGCGACCAAGTTGCGGAGGCGTTCCGCCGCACCTTCGCTGCCGAGCGTGTTCGGTAGTGATTCGAGCGGGCGTGACACGATGAGCTCCGTGCATTCACGGGGCGTGCCAACGTGCGTGCCGGCGTTCCTGCACGGCCGTTCGGCGGATCGAGCGTTCAGCGGCCGAATTGGTATGCTCGAACGATGTTGCGAACTCGCACTTCACGAAGTCGAATTTTCCTGGCGCTCGTTCTCGGCTCGCTCGTAGCCGGCTGCAGCAAGGCCGACGTGGGTGAAGAGTGCGATGACGTTGGAAAAGAAGATGAATGCGTCGACGGCGCCGTCTGTACGAACCAAGACGACGGTGCGGCCTGCCGGAAGCTGTGCGAGGATCAGGACCAGTGCCCGACTGGGGAGACGTGCAACGGTGTCTCGGGTACGAACCGGAAGAGCTGTCAGCCCGATGGCTGAGCTTCGCGGCTAGTGCCGCGTCTCATGATACATCGGGACAAGGCACTAGAATTCCAGACAGGCTACTCCGCGCAGGCGTGTTCCGTCATGAACGGGCAGCGCGACGTGGACGCCGTCGCGGGCGGTGGTCCCCCGAGCGGAACGCGAGACGGTGCCGCCGCAGTAGATGACGGGCATGCGGGAGGTGCGGGCTTCCTCCGCGAGCTCTTTTTCGGTGTACCGGCCGCTCGGCGCGTCGAGCGCCGAGGTCGGAGCAAACTCGTCGAAACGGATCTTTTCGACCAGGCCGAGTTCACCCTGGGTGTAGAGCTCGAAAGCGCGAATGAAGGGCGCCGACTCGGCGCCTAGCAGCGTGAGGACGTGGGAAACCCTGCGCTGGCGGAAGATGGGCACTCCGACCGCGCGCTTCAGGCCGGCGCGAGCCGCGAGCTCGGCGCGGACGAACTCGTTCGAAGCACGGACGTCTTGGAAAACGACGGGCATGCCGGTCGACCAGGTGAGGCCGGGAAGCCCCGCGGCATAGGGAAATTGGAGGAGTTCGCTCAGTTGCCGGAGCTCGGGCGTGTTCACGTACAGGCCCCCGCCGTGCCTGAGCACGTCGATGCCGTCGTCGTGGTTCCAGATTTCGATGCACGCGCTCGCGGGCGTGTGGGACGTGAGCAGGAGCGTCACCACCCCGGCGAGCTCGCTGCCGCGGTACCAGGGAAAGCCGATCGCGGCGTCGATGCCGGCCGCGGCGGCGAGCTCCGAGCGGACGAAGTGGGAGCCGAGCTCGTGCCAGACCAACGCGCGCTCCGTCGCCCACACCGCGCCCGGCAGACCCTCTCCGTACCGAAAGCGGCTGCGCGCGCTCACGCGGGCAAACTCGCTGTGAGGTCCGTAGGCCCCGGATTTCAGCACGAGGGCGTCGTCTTTCGAGACCCAGAGCTCGACGCCTTGCACGGGACTGCGCGCGTCTTCCGCGATGGCCACGCCCGGTTCCTACCATGCGCGCATGCCCGCTTCGTTTCGGACCATTTTCCGAACGCGGTGCCGCTTTTCGTCCCGGCGCAGAGGCGCCATCCACACGAAACAATCCCCGTATCCCCCCTCTCCACTCCCTGAAGTTCGACCTCGCGAGCGGGCGTTCGGCGGACGAGAGCTGCACGCTCGCCGTCTATCCCGTTCGGTTGAGCTCCGGCGGGCAGATCGTCGTCGAGCTCGACGGCTGAGCTCACGTCCTCAGCGGTAGCGCGGCGTGGCAAATTGGCAACGCGCGTGCTGATGCGCACGCCGGTCTCCCGTCCCAGGCGCTCGCACGTGGAGCACGACGCGTTTTCGGTTCGTTCGGACCAGTTGGTATGTCCATTGCTTCTGGTTTTCGGACATAACGAGGCGAGCAGCCTCGAAGGAAGCTGCCATGATTGAGCTGACGACCGAGCGTGCTCTGATTCTCGCCGTGGTTCTTGCGCTGACCGTAGTCGCGATCGGATTTTTCGCGGGACGCAGCCGCAGTCGGAAGCTGCGTGGC
>DASXWF010000811.1:0-3682 GCA_036503835.1 Polyangiaceae bacterium
GACCGGGTTGCCCCCGAGCACCGGGATCACGATCGGCAGCGCCAGTAGGCCCATCAGCGGCGCGTTCGCAGCGAAGACCTCGGCGATGCGGCGCACCACGATGCTCCAGTGCGAGTTCACGATGTGCTGGAGCGTGACCCAGTACAGACAGCCGGCGCTCACGGCGAGCGCGAGCGCGTAGGCGGCGAGGTAGGCGTGGGAGAAGCGCCGGAAGCCGTCGCCTTCGCTCGCGCCGAGCGCCGCCGCCGCGCCCAGGCACAGGACCGCGACGCCCGCGGCCTTGCCGAAGAGCGAGGACCCGACGCTGCCGAGACGGATGTTGTCGCTGAAGCCCGGGGCCAGGACCTGCGTGGACGCCTCGTCCGCCTTGGACGCAGGGGCTTCCTTCGACTTCGCTACGGACGCCTCCTTCGGCTGCGACGCCGGTGCGTCGTTGCTCTTCGACGGCGCGCCCTTCTTTTCGGAGCTGCCCTTGGAGGAGGAGGGACCTTTCTTCGCGGTTGCCATCGTTCTTCTCAGTTGAGAGCGCCGCGCTGGGCCGCGGAAAGATCGGCGACTTGGCCGGCGCGGCTGCGCTGCAGGGCGCGCAGGTACAGGATGATTGCCCAGCGATCCGCGGCGTCGATCTGCGCCCCGTAGGCGGGCATGTTCCGGATGCCGTGGGTGATGGTGTTGAAGAGCTCACCCACCGGTTGCCGGCGGATGGTCTCCTGCGTCAGGTTGGTGGGCGGTACCCACGTGCCCTGCGCGAGCTCTTCCGCGCGGCGCGCGATCATGCCGTCGCCCTCGCCGCTGAAGCCGTGGCAAGGCGTGCAGTAGATGCCGTAGCGCTCGCGGCCGCGCTCCATCGTCGTCTCGTTGGCGCGGACCTGGCCCGGGAAGGTGAGGGCCCACGCGTCCGCCTGCTTGCCGCGGTAAAAGTGATCGTCCTCGTGGAGCTCGCCCACGGCGACGGTTCCCGGCTCGGGCAGGCGCGTGGCACGACCGTCCGCGAAGATCGGGTTTTCGCGCTGCGCCTTGTACTTCGGCTGCTGATCCATGTCCTGAATCAGGTGGATGCGCGGGCTGCTCGACTTCGCGTAGCGGGCCTTCGCGGCGAGCGCGATCGGCACCGCGGAGGCGACCGTGAGCACGACCAGCACGTACACGAGGCCGGTCGGCAGCTTCGAGGGGGTCTTGCGATCCTCGAGCACGCTTTCCACGGCGTGGGCGTGCGTGCCCTCGAGCAGCTTCTTGGTCTCTTCTTCGTCGAACTTGGGATCGGCCGCTTCGATCAGCAGGAAGAAGCGGTCGTCCGTCGAGCGCGCGAAGCGCTTGACGAAGTCGAGCGGGTGAGCCGGGAGCGGCAGGTTGTTCAGCACCAGCATCGCGACCAGCGTCGTGATGCCGCTGAAGAGCACCGTGAGCTCGAACATGATCGGCACGTTGGCCGGGATGCTCCACATCGGCTTGCCGCTGATGAGCCACGGGTAGTCGTAGGAGTTCGTCCACCACTGGAGCAGGATCGCCGTCGCGAGGCCCGTGAGGCCGGCGCACAGCACGATCCAGGGCAGGATGGTCATCTTGATGCCCATCGCCTTGTCGATGCCGTGCACCGGGAAAGGCGTGAACGTATCCCAGCGCGAGAACCCGGCCTTGCGCACCGCGTTCGATGCCGCGATGATTTCGGCGGGCGAGTGATACTCGGCGAGCAGGCCGTGCAGCGGCGCGGGGCCGGTTTCCGTGTCGGAGGGCTCGTGGTGGCTCATGAGGGCTCGCTCAGTGATGCTCGGCGTGCGCCGCGGGGTGGAATGCCTTCACCTCCGCCATCGCGACCATCGGGAGGTAGCGGCAGAACAGGAGGAAGAGCGTGAAGAACAGGCCGAAGCTCCCGCCGAGCGTCAAAAAGTCCATGGTCGTCGGGATGAAGTAGCCCCAGTTCGACGGCAGGAAGTCGCGGCTCAGCGAGGTGCAGATGATGACGAAGCGCTCGAACCACATGCCGACGTTGATGACCATGCCGATCAACAGCGTCGCAATCGGGCTGGTCCGTACCTTCTTGAACCAGAAGAGCTGCGGGCTGATCACGTTGCAGGTGATCATCGTCCAGTAGGCCCAGGCGTAGGGACCGAAGGCGCGGTTGATGAAAGCGAACCCTTCGTAGGCACCGCCCGAGTACCAGGCGATGAAGAACTCCATGCCGTACGCGTAGCCGACGAGCAGGCCCGTCGCGATCATGACCTTGTTTATCAGCTCCAGATGCTTGATCTGGATGATGTGCTTCAGGCCGAAGAACTGGCGCGCCGGTACCGCGAGCACCACCACCATCGCGAAGCCGCCGAAGATGGCGCCGGCGACGAAGTAGGGCGGGAAGATCGTGGCGTGCCAGCCGGGGAGCTGGGCCGTGGCGAAGTCGAAGGACACGACCGAGTGCACGCTGAGCACGAGCGGCGTCGCGAGCGCCGCGAGGATCAGGTAGGCGCGCTCGTAACGGTGCCACTGGCGCGACGACCCGCGCCAGCCCATGGCGAGGAACCCGTAGGCGAGGCGGCGGCCGAACGACGTCGCGCGATCGCGGAACGTCGCGAAGTCCGGGATCATCCCCATGTACCAGAACACGATCGAGATCGTGGCGTAGGTGCTGACCGCGAAGATGTCCCACTCGAGCGGGCTTCTGAACTGCGGCCACATCTCCATCTGGTTGGGGATGGGCATCATGTAATAGGGCAGCCAGGGCCGGCCGATGTGGATGCCCGGGAAGATGCCGGCGCAAATCACCGCGAAGATCGTCATCGCCTCGGCGAAGCGGTTGATCGCGGTGCGCCAGTTCTGTCGGAGCAGGAACAGAATCGCGCTGATCAGCGTGCCGGCGTGGCCGATGCCGATCCAGAACACGAAGTTCACGATCGGAAAGCCCCACGCGACCGGCATCATGTTGCCGTAGACGCCGATGCCCATCCACATCAGCCAGCCCACCGAGCCGAGGAAGCAGGTGAGGAGCCCGAGCGCGCAGGCGAACGCGATGTACCAGGCGCGGGGAGGCCGATCGACCTCCATGATGCGCGAGACGTTGTGGGTGATGCGCGCGAAGGCGTTGTCGCCCTCGGGCGGCGGGATGAACGGGTTCACGTCGCTGATGGCGGCCATCTCAGCCGAGCTCCGGATTCGGGTTGCGCACGCGGCCGAGGTAGCGGACGCGCGGGCGGTTGTTCAACTCTTCGAGCAGCGCGTAGGCGCGGGGTAGCGCGGCGTCGGCTGCGACCCGCGCGGAGCGATCGTTCAGATCGCCGAACGTGATGGCCTCGGCCGGGCAAGCTTCCTGGCAGGCGGTGGTCGCCTCGCCGTCTTGCAGGCCGCGCTTGGCGTTCTTCGCCTTGATCTTGGCGTTTTGCAGGCGCTGCACGCAGAACGTGCACTTTTCCATCACGCCGCGCGAGCGCACCGTCACGTCCGGGTTGAAGACCATGGACTTCAACTTCATCTTGGGATCGTCCGTGGGCGTGAACGGGGTCACGCCGATCACGTCGACGTTGTAGTTGAAGTAGTTGAAGCGCCGAACCTTGTAGGGGCAGTTGTTCGAGCAGTACCGCGTGCCGATGCAGCGGTTGTAGACCATGTCGTTCAGCCCCTCGTGGCTGTGCATGGTCGCGCCCACCGGGCAAACCTGCTCGCAGGGCGCGTTCTCGCACTGCTGGCAGGGGAT
>DASXWF010000812.1:0-3370 GCA_036503835.1 Polyangiaceae bacterium
ATGCTCAGACAGGCGAGGAGGCGCAGGTGGGCCGGTTGCACGTTCACCCGCCGCATCGGTCAGCCCTTGCTCTCCAACCAGCCGACCGCGACCTCTGCTTTCGGCTTTCGCACACGCACGAACGGCGACTTCGTGCCGTCACCGGGCAGGGCGCTCTCGCAGGCGGGCGCGGTCTTGAACCGGCGCGCGTAATCGCCGAGCAAGAGGCCGGTTTCGTCGTCCTTGTAGAAGCCGTAGTGGTCGTAGTCGGGGTAGCGCGGGAGGTCGTTGTCGATGCCGGAGAGCATCCAGGAGAGCGAGCCGTTGCCGCCGCGCCGCAGCATGATTTCGTTCCAGCGCGTGTAGGCGCTCTCGCGCTCGGGCCAGCCCGAAACGATGGGCCCGAGCTTGTCGTCGCGGCGCGCGACGCGGAGGCCGAACTCCTCGAGCACGCTCGGCTTGCCGAGGGCGCGCGCGATCTTCAAGTGATCGACGATCCATTTCTCGCCCCACTCGGGCGTGCCGCCCCACTGGTCCACGTACATGTGGAAGGTGCCGTAGTCGATGGCGGGCAGCGCGGTGAGCGCCTCGTTGTCGACGCCGTCGTTCGCCTTGTAGGCCCAGTGCTCCCCTCCCCCGTTCAGGAAGCCCTCGTCACCGACCGAAACCATGTGGTTCGGATCGAGCGACTTGATGAAGCGCGACATCTCGTCCGCCCAGCTCGTGAGCGTGTCGGTGGTCCAGCCCGTGCCGCTGTCGAACGCGGCGCCGCCCTTGCAGCGCGGCTCGTTCGCGAGTCCCCACGCGAAGATGGTCGGATCGTCGCGGTAGAGCTTGCCGGTGAGCGTGTTCTTCCGCAAAACCAGGTGTTCTACCCAGTTTTTGTAGGCCTGCCTGAGCTCGGGGGCGGTGAAGAATTCGTGGTGCTGAGTGCGCCCGTACCACATCAGATACTGGTCGATGCCGCCGAAGGCACGCCAATTGTTGACGAGCACCATGCTCACCTTGACGTTCGCCTGCGCCGCCTTGGCGAGCACGTAGTCGAGCCGCTCGAGCCCGTTCGGACCGTCGTTGTAGGCGGGCGCCTTCTTCACCGGATCCCAGTACTGGAAGTAGACGCCTTCCTTTTCTCCGCCGTCGGGATCGGCGTTCGGCACGCTGCCGTCGAGCGAGCCGCGGTCCATCATCGCCCAGATGCGCATCACGCGAAAATCGAGCGCGCGCGCGGCGTCGAACAGATCGTCGACCACGTGCTTCGGCTTGAACAGCGGGTAGTAGTTGTTCGAGCCGCCGAAGCAGAAGGGCTCGCCTTCGAGCTCGAAGGTCGCGGGCGGATTGACCTTCACGTCGAGCGTGGAGGCGGCGAAGCGGTCGGGGGTCTTGATGCACCCGGAGGCGAGCACGAGCGCGAGCAGCGCCGCGAAAACGCGCAGCAGTCGCTCGCGCGTGTTCTGCGCCGGACGGGGGCCGCTCTGCCTCATCAACTGAACCGGTTAAGTACCTAAGATCTTCGAGGACAGTCAAGACGAGAAACTTCCCGCCAGCCGGTAAGAAGCGAGGCTCGGGTCCGCTGCGGAGCGCCTACCAGCCCATGACTTCGCGCACCGCGGGGATCACGTCTTCCTCGGCGATCTCGAGCTGCTCGGCGGCGCTCGGATGCTTGGTGCAGCCCCTGCCGATGACCTTGTGGATGGGCAGGGCGTGGACGTTGTCCTTGCCCTCGCCGGCGTAGTGCGCTTCGACGGCGGCGATCGCGGTCTCGAGATCCTGGCGGTACGTGTACGACTCGTCGGGGAAGTTGTCGCCGAGGATCGGACTGCCGAGCGCGAAGAACTCGGCGTCCGGGTAGTAGTCGTCGCTCATCAGCTTGTCCAAGAACTCGATGTACGCGTCGACGAACGTATCCACTTCCATGCGCGGATGCTGCGCCGGGTCGTCGCCCGGCGAGAAGTCGTTCGTGCCGAGCGCGATCAAGACGACGTCGGGCACGAAGTCCTTCGGATCCCACTCCGGCGAAGCCTCGTCCTCGAGGAAGACCGAATCGTAGACCTCGGGCAGGGGCCGCGTATCGTCCGCTTCCTTGCTGCTGTAGGTGCGGATGAGCCCGATGCCGGAAACCGCGGCGATCTGATAGTCCGCCTCGAGCGCGCGCGCGCTGTACGCGCCGAAGGTCTTGTAGGCGTTGTGATACGGAACGCCCCAGACCTGTTCGGTGCACAGCATGTCGAAGGTGACACCGGGCGGGCGCTCCTCGACGGGTGTCACGTCGTCGCCCACGCCGCAGCTGATCGAATCCCCGATGATTTCGATCTTTCGCGCGGGTTTTTCCGGCGCTTCGAGCACGGGGCCGTCGAAACCGAAGCCGAGAAAATCGACGTAGCCGATGCTCGACTCGGTGCGCTTCACGAACACGACCGTGTGCTCTCCGGGCTCGAGCCCCCAGTGCGCGGCATACTCCGTCTTGCCCGCCTCCGGCATGATCTTCACGACGCGCTCCTCGGGCGTACCAGGATCCACGATCACGTAGAAGTAGTTCCACTTCCCGTAGCGGAACTGATCTTCGAACTTCACCGAGACGGCCGTGCCCTCGAAGCGCGCCTTCACGTAGGCGCCCGGTGCCGAGAAGCGCGGGCGCGCGGCGTCCGAGAAATCACCGCGACCGGAGTACGTGATGCCGGGATCATCCGCGTCGATCTGCGTCCCGAGCTCCGGTGGATCGCCGGCGTTGCCGCCACCGCCCGCCGTGCCTCCACCCGCCGTGCCGCCGCTGTTGCCGCTACCGCCGCTCCCGGGATCGGTCCCGGCGGAGCCGGCGTTCGACGTGCCGGCGTTCGACGTGCCCGCCGCCGCGGCGTCGTCGGAATCGTCGCCCGAGCCCGTCGAGCAACCCGCGCCACCGCCGAGTGCGCTGGTGACGAGGAGGAAAAGGGTGAGCTGCCCGAAGCGACCGAGGGACGTCATGGCGCGCAAGTCCAAACCACGAGCCAGTGCGCGCCGCAAGCCACTCGGTCGCGCGCAAAAGAAATACGGAGCGCTTTCGGGACTCCTCGGCAACCGGTGCCGCATCGCGTAAGCTCGGACGCGTGAGATACGGAATCAGACTCGGCGCCGCGCTGTCGCTCGTTGCCATGGCTTCGGGCTGCACCGACACTGCCGACGACGACGCTTCCGCGGCGGGAAACTCGGGAGCAGCCGCGATGGCCGGCGCATCGAACACTGCAGGCACGAGCGGTGCTGGAGGCACGACGGCGGCAGGCAGCGGCGGCAATTTCAGCACTGGCGGCGATTTTGCCGCGGGCGGTGCGCGCGCTGGCGGCGGCTCGGGCGGAACCGCGGCGGGCACGGGCGGCAGCAGCGGCTTCGGTGGCGGAGGATTCTCCGGCACGAGCGG
>DASXWF010000813.1:0-2702 GCA_036503835.1 Polyangiaceae bacterium
GAGGCACTCGGTGCGCTCGAGCTCCGCCAGCACCTCGCGAGCCCGGCCCCGCACCGCTGCCGCGCGTGACGTCTCGCCGCTCTCCGTCCAGAGCGCCACCATTTCGCTCAACACGCGCGCCGCCGCTTCCGGCGAAAGCCCGCGCGAGAGCCGCGTCTCGAGCAGGCGCCCGAGCTCTTTCTGGCGTCCCGCCGAACGCAGCGCGCTCTCGAGCAGCTCGGCCTCGCGCTCGCTCTCGAAGGCCGACTCGAACGCAGACTCCAGCATTTCCCCGGCGCGGATCGTGTCGCCGCGGCGCTGGGCGATCTCGCCGAGCGCGACGAGCGCCTCGGTGCGCCCGGGCCCGGTCGCGTCCTTGCCCGCGGTGAGCAAGAGCGCGCGGTACATGCGCTCGGCGCGATCGAGGTCTCCTTGCCGGAAGGCGACGCTCGCGGAGAGCTGAGTGATGCCGGGATGGGTCGGATCGATGCGCGACGCCACGTCGAGCTCGGCGAGCGCGTCGGGCTCGTTCTCCGCGGCGAGCAGCACGCGCGCGAGCTCGTAGTGGACCTGCGCGCGATCCTTCGGGCGGCGCGCGCCGTAGCGCTGCACCTGGTCGCGCAGCACGGCCGCGGCGTCCATGTGGCGCGAGGAGGCGTGCAGGGCGAGCGCGAGGCTCACGCGCAGCGGAGCGTCGTCCTGCTCGAGCGCCACCGCTTGCTCGAGCAGCGGCACCGCGGACACCGGATCGCGCCGCTCCTCCACGTGCAGCGTCGCGGCCTCGCGCAGGTAGCGCAGCTTGTCGGCGGGGGCGGCCGCGAGGCGCGCCTCCTCTTCGAGCAGCGCGGCCAGAGCCGTGAAATCGCGCGCCTCGCGGTAAAGCTCGGCCAGACGCTTGCGGATCGGCGCGGCTTCGACCGCTCGCGGCAGCGCCTGCTCCAGGCATTCGCGCGCGCGCTGGCGCTTGTCGAGCGCCGTGTACGCGGCGGCCAGCCGGAGCACGCGCTCGCCCAGCGTCTCCGGGGCCGAAACCGCGCACAGCCGTTCGAGCGCCTCGGCGGCGCTCGCCGTATCGCCGCTCGCGCCGTAGATGCGAGCGAGCGCCTCGAGCGCCGCTTCGCCGCCGAGATCGGCGCCTTTCTTGTACCCGGAGAGGGCGCGCTCGGGCTTCGCGAGCTCGACCTCGGCGATGGCGGCGGCGCGCGTCCAGAGCGCGGCCGCGGCCGGCGCGTCGCCCCGCTCACCACGCGCCACGGCCTGCGTTTCCCAGAGGTCGGCGAGATCACCGTGCCGGCCGCGCTCTTCGAGCAGCTGCGCGAGCCGATCGACGCTCGTGAGCGCCACCTCGTCGCCCGGATCCTCGGCGAGAAGCTCGTCGAACAGGCGGATCGCCCGCTCTCCGTCACCGAGCCGATCGGTCGCGAGGAACGCGGCCTCGCGCCGGAGCTCGCGGCGATACTGCGTCGGGAACGGCAGGAGCGCGGCCGCGAGCAGGCGCTCGATGGAGTCGGCGTCGCGTCCCGCCTGGAGCAGGCGCCCGCAGAGCTCCGCCAGCGCCCAGCGCACGGGGACGGTCTCCTCCTCGCCGGCTTCGGCCTTCCAGGCGGCGAGCGACAGCTCGAGCAGCCGCTCCGCGATCGCCACGTCCACGACCAGGTCGCCGCGCCGCGCGCTCGTGACCCGCACGGCCGCGGCCCAATCGCCGGCGGCGGCGTAGGCGTCGAGCGCGTCGAGCGGCCGATCGGTGCGCGTCTCGTGCAGCTCACCGAGTCGCCGGTAGAGCTCCGCGCGACGCCCGCGATCGGCCTCGCGCGCGATTTCCTCGACGAGCAGCGCGGCGAGATCCTCGTAGAGCGCGCCGGCGCTGAACAGAATCGTGAGGCCGTCGAAGCTCTCGAGATCGGGGCCGTGCAGGCTCCGTACCCGGCGCCAGGCTTCGACCGCGGCGCCGAGGTCGCGCTTCACCTCGGTCTGGATCTGGGCGATGCGCACGCGATCGGCGCGCGCCGCGGCCGCGGCGGGGGCCAGCACGGCGCGGGCTTCGAGGGCCGTCACGAGCTCGTCCCAGCGCTGGGCGACCTCGAGCGCGCGGCACAGGCCGTCCAGCGCCTCGAGATCCTTCTCGTCGAGCGCGAGCCGCGCTCGGTAGTCGCGAATCGCGCGCGGCGCGTCTCCGAGCGCGACGAGCGCGCGCTCGGCCGCCTCGCCGAGCACCGCCCGGCGCGCGTCGAGCTCCGGCTCGAGCGCCGCGAGGATCTCGAGCAACGAGACCAGCTCCGCGTCCGCGGACTGCTCGCGCAGCATCTCGGCGAGCCGTCGTCCCGCCTCGAGCGCCGCTTTCGGACGGTGCTCGCGCAGCTGGACGACCTCGCGCGCGAGCTCGGCGGCCCGCGGCGCCGCCCCGAGATGACGATCGTACACGTTCGCCGCTTCGAGGAGGAGCTCGGCCCGATCCGCGAGATCATTCGCGGCCTTGGCGACGCTCACCAGCGTTTGCGCGCGGCGCTCCTCCGTGCCGAGGTGCTTCGCGAGCGACGCGAGCCGCTTGCGATGCTCGGGTCGCGCGTCGATCGTGACGAGCTCGATCAAGGTCTCGAAGGCGCCCGGTGCGTCCTCGAGCACGTCGAGCCGGAGCCGAGCGGCCTCGCTCAAGAGCTCCGAGCGCTCCGCGAGGTCGCGCGTGCAATCGACCTCGATCTCGAGCATGCGCACGACATCGACCG
>DASXWF010000814.1:0-3449 GCA_036503835.1 Polyangiaceae bacterium
GTCCCGGACGGTCTTGGCTTCGCCATTGACGCTGATTTGCACGGCAGAAGAACGCTAGCACGCGCGGAGTCGCCGCGAATTCGAGGATCCGGGCCGGATTTGCTAGAATCTCGGGGTGCGACTCCTGTCGATGACGAGCGCGTTCGTGCTGGGTGGGGCGCTGGCTGGCGCAGCCCTGGCCTCCGCTCCGCGGCTCGAGCGGTCGCTCGCCGTGCGCCCCGGCGTGGTCGTGGACGGTCGCTGGCTGCCGGCGGACACGGCCGTGCGTCCCTGGCTCGAGGGGATCGCGGCTCGGGTCTCCGCGCGCGAAGCCTACGTCAGCCTCCCCGAGTCCCTCGAGCAGACGACCTTCGCCGAGCTCGGCATCGAGCTCGACGTGGACACGACGCTCGCGAGCGTCACTCGCGCTCTGCCCGTGCTCACGTTTCGCGACCGCGTGCGCGCGCTCTTCGGGCGCGAGCCGGAGCCGCCCGCGGTCGAGCTGGCCTTTCGACTCGAAAGCGCAAAAAGTCGCGCGTTTCTCGAGCAGCTGGCGCCGCACGCGCACCGCCCGCCCGTGAACGCGCGCCTCGACCTCGTGCGACACGAGCGCATCGAGGATCGGCCCGGCCGCGATCTCGACGTGGGCGCGACGCTAGCGGCGATCGAAAGCGGCGAACGTCGGGATCTCGCGCTCTTCACCGCGGAGTTCGTGCCGATCGAGCCCGCCGTCACGGTGGAGGCCCTCACCGAGGTCGACGTGACGCGCGTGCTCTCGAGCTACGAAACGGATTTCTCGAAGAAACCGCGCTCACGCATTCCCAACATCGCGCTCGCCGCGCGTTACCTGAACGGCAGCGTGGTGGGGCCGGGCGAGGTCCTGAGCTTCAACCGCATCGTCGGGCCGCGCACGTACGAGCGAGGTTTTCACTGGGCGCCCGTGATCGTCGCGGACGAGCTCGAGCAGGGGCTCGGCGGCGGCGTCTGCCAGGTGGCGAGCACCTTTTTCGCCGCCGCGGCGCTCGGTGGTTTCGAGATCGTCGAGCGCCGCAGCCACAGCCGGCCGAGCGGGTACGCGCCGCTCGGTCTCGACGCGGCGGTGATCTACCCCGAGGTCGATCTGCGGCTCCGAAATCCGCACGCGAGTCCGGTCATCATCCACGCCTTCTTGCCGGACCCGAAGACCCTGCGCGTGGAGCTGCTCGGCCGCGAGCCGCCGGGCAAGGTCGAGCACTTCTTCGGCGTGGACGAGAGCGAGCCCTTCGGGCGGCGCGTGGTCGTGAAGCCGGACCTGCCTGCCGGAAAAATCGATCGGCGGCAGAAAGGGAACAAGGGCTACGACGGGCGCAGCGTCATCAGGACCACGCTCGCCGACGGAACGCAGACCTCACGCACGTACCGCAGCAAGTACTATCCCGTCCCCGAGGTGTACTGGGTCGCGGCTGACGTGAAGCCCGACCAGCTGCCGCCGCTTCCCGAAGGCGCCGTCGCGGTCGAGCTCGTCGAGCCCGGGAGCGCCCTCGACGGCGAGCGTGGCGATCAGCCCGAGCCGTAGTAATACGCTCGGCTGTGACCCGGTTCTCGAGCGTCTCCAACGCTTCCGCCCTGCTCGTGCTCGCTCTGGGCGCCGGGGCCGGCGGCTGCCGGAAGGAAGCGTCTGCGAACGCGAACCCGGCCACCGCGGCCGCGCAGTCGGCCTCGGCGCGCCCCGCGCGCGGCGGCACCGCGGTCGTGGTCGACCACGGCGAGCTCGACACCAAGGCGCCCGACGACGCGCCGAAGCTCGCCGCCACCGTCATCGCCACCACCGTCTACAAGTTGCCGGACACCGGCTCGCGCCGGCTCGGCTACATCCGGCTCGGCGGGGTCGTGAAGCGCGACCGCGATCCCGTCCCCGGCAAGGGCTGCAAGGGCGATTTTTATCACGTCTACCCGCTCGGCTACGTGTGCACCGACGAGGCGACCACGAACCTCGAGCTCCCGCTCGTGCGGGCCGCGAGCCGCCGCCCCGATCTGACCAAGCCGCTCCCGTACTCGTACGCCTTCGTGCGCGCGACGGCGCCGCAATACCTGCGCATCCCCTCGCGCGACGAGCAGCAGAAGAGCGAGTTCAAGCTCGACGAGCACATGGCGTGGTTCGCCGAGCACAAGAGCGAGGTCCAGACCGTGATCGCGGGGGCGAACGACGAGCCGCTCGACGCGCGCGGCGTGGCGGCGCCCGGACTCAAGCCCGCGAAGGACTTTCGCCCCTCCACGGCGCTCAGCGAAAACGAGTGGCTCGGCGGGCAGGGCGCGAACGATCAGGCGCCCTTCTGGCTCATGGGCGGCCGGCAAATCCCGAACGTCTCCGGCTTCGAGGTGCCGGCGACGGCGATCTTCGCTGATCGCGTGCGGCGCAAGACCGGGCTCTCCCTGGTGGCGGCCTTCGACACGGACCGCGACGGCCTGAAGCGCCGCTTCGCCGTGACGGTCGACCTGCGCCTGATCCCCGGCACCAAGCTGAAACCCGATACGGGGAGTCCGTTCCACGGGCTCGAGGTCACCGAGAAGCTCGAGATGCCGTTCGCGTTCGTAGTGCCGAGCGACGCCAAGGCCTACCAGCTCGTGAAAGGCGGCGACGAGGCGCGCGCGGACGGGGACGTCCCGAAGCGAGCCATCGTGCCGCTCACCGGCAAGGCGCGCATCGAGGCGGGCGAGCGTTTCTACCAGACGCGCAAAGATCCGACCGTCTGGCTCCGCGCGAAGGATCTCGGCGTCGTCGCTCCTCCGCCCGCCTGGCCCGAGGTCGCCGAAAAAGGCGCCAAGTGGATCGACATCTCGATCACCCAACAGACGCTCGTCCTCTACGAAGGCAAGCGTCCCTGGTACGCCACGCTCGTCTCGACCGGCCGCGACAAACTCGGCGATCCCAAGGAAACGCTGTCCACGCCGCTCGGCACCTTCAAGCTCCAGAGCAAGCACATCGCCGCCGCGATGGACTCCGAGGAGAACTCGAGCGTCTCCGGCGGCGCGCGAAGCCGGCCCGTCGCGCACAGCGAATCGACCAAGGCCACCATCGAACGCCTGAAAAAGGCGCGCGAGCGCGGTGAGGATCTCGACCAGGACGATCGCCGGCGCCTGCTCAACATCGACAAGGGTCGCAACCCCGAATACGGCATCACCGTGCGGCGCGGCGCCGCCGGGTTCGAGCTCCGGGACGTGCCGTGGATTCAATACTTCGCGTCCGGCTACGCCCTCCACGGCGCCTACTGGCACGACGTGTTCGGCATCCCGCGCAGCCACGGCTGCGTGAACCTGTCGCCGATCGACGCGCGCGTCGTCTTTCGTTGGACCGATCCGCCGGTGCCCGACGGCTGGCACGGCATCAACATCGGCTCCGAGATGGGCGAGGGAACGACCGTCGTCATCCGGGAGTGACGAGCCGCCCGGAGCTCGTCACCTCGCCAAAGCTAGCGTGTAACGGGGCGCAC
>DASXWF010000815.1:0-4696 GCA_036503835.1 Polyangiaceae bacterium
GAGGACGGTCGACTGGTCCGAGGTTGGCCGTTCCCGTGCTTGGCCGAGCGGATGGTAGACATGCTGTTGGGCAGGGCCCTCAGCAATCCTCGTGCCGCGGGCTGCTGTGCGCGGAGCCTCGAGATCCGCCGCGAAGGCGGCTCTCGCAAACCCGGAACCGCCGCCCGGCAACCCGAGCAACCGAGCAACTCGAGCAACTCGAGCAACTCGAGCAACTCGAGCAACAGATGCAGCCTGGTCAGCTCGACTTCACGCTGTCCAAGAGCGCGTAGAACGTCTTCTTCGAGGCGGCGACCGTCGCCTTCGGCCCGGTCAGCTTGAAGAAGTACATGCCGGTGGGCGCTTCGACGATCGCGCCGAGGAGGGCGAAGTTCTCCTTCGGCTTGGACTTGCCGGCGGACATCGTGTTCGCGTTGAAGGTGCCCGACTCCACCTCGATGGTGTGCTGCAAGAGGCCGTTGGCGCGGCGGTCCGCGCGCACCGCGCGCTCGGGCGGAAGGTCCACGAACTGCTTCACCCAGCGGTCGACGTTGGCCTCGATGCTGCCGCCCTGGCCGGCCCCGAAGTAGAAGACGCCGAGCTCGGCGTCCTCTGGATCCTTGCCCGCGCGCGGAATCGTGTAGGTGGCCTTACGCATCGGGTTCACCTTCTCCGAGCGTTTCCACTCGGGCGGGTCGACCCAGGTGATCTCGACGGGCGGCAGGCCGGCGTCCGGAGGGGGCGGCGGCACGGCGCTCGGCGCGCTGGCCGAAGCCTGCGGCGGGCTCGGCAAAAGCGGGGATCCGCCGGTCGGCTCCGGCGTCTTCTTGCAAGCGGCAGCGCCGCAGAGCGTCGAAAATACGAGGGCACGAACCGCTGTCTTCACGCGACGGCGTATAGCATGCACCCTGGCGGCATGATACGAGGCGGCCCATGACCGGCACGGTGACGCCGATCGACTGGGCTGTTTTCGGCGCGGTGGTGCTGATCTCTCTGCTGCTCGACCGCGTGGCGTTCGGCGGGCCGAAGCAGACGGTCTCGTTCCGGGAAGCGGCGATCCGCAGCTGCTTCTTCGTGTTCGTCGGGCTCTCGTTCAGCGTCTACGTCTACTTCCGCGAGAACCTCGACGCGGCCGTCACCTACCTGCTCGCCTACGTCGTCGAAGAGTCGCTCTCCGTCGACAACCTGTTCGTGTTCCTGGTGCTGTTCACCTACTTCCGCGTGACGGCGGTGCAACAGCAGCGCGTCCTGGTGTGGGGCATCATCGGCGCGATCGTGATGCGGGGCGTGTTCATCTTCCTGGGTTCGGCCCTGCTCCATCGATTTCACTGGATGGTGTTCATCTTCGGCGGGTTCCTGCTGTTCACCGGCGCGAAGCTGCTCTTCCGCAAGGAGGAGGACGTCGATCCCGAAGACAACATCGCGCTCCGGCTCGCCCGCAAGTACCTGCGCACGACGCGGGAGATGGATGGCGACCGCTTCTTCGTCATCAAGGACGGAGTCCGCCACGCGACGCCGCTGTTTCTGGTGCTGGTGGTGGTCGAGTTCACCGACCTCTTGTTCGCGGTCGACTCGGTCCCCGCCGTGCTCGCGATCTCGAACGACGTGTTCGTCGTCTACACCTCGAACATCATGGCCATTCTGGGCCTGCGAGCGCTCTATTTCGTGCTCTCGGGCATGATGAGCCGCTTCCACTACCTCGGCACCGGCCTCGCCGTGATCCTGATCTTCATCGGGGCCAAGATGGTCGGTTCGCCTTTCTACCACCTGAAATCGACGCACTCTCTGGCGGTCATCGCCGCCGTGCTGACGGCGTCGGTCGTGTTTTCCTTGCTGCGAAAGCCCAAAGAAGAGACGTGATTCAGCCCGTCTCCGAAGACGGGTCGAGCTGGTGCCGGCCGGGTAGACCTTGACTTATCCTTCGAGGCGAGTGCGGATCGGGGTATCGGAATGACCGCCGGCGCTTTTGCGGAACGTTCGAGCGGCGTGCTCCTGCACCTCACGTCCTTGCCCGGTCCGTACGGCGCGGGGGATCTCGGGCCGGCGGCGCATCGCTTCGCCGAGTTCCTGGCCGCGGCCGGGCAACGCTTCTGGCAGATGCTGCCGGTCGTCCCGCCGGGAGGCGGCGATTCGCCGTACGACAGCCCCTCCGCGTTCGCCGGCAGCCCCTGGCTCGTGAGCCTCGAGTTTCTCGCCCGCGACGGCTGGCTCCAGGCCTCCGATCTCACGGCCCCGAGCCGGCTCGCGCTCGCCGAGCGCACGCGCTACCGCGCGACCAAGCGCTTTCGCGGACCGCGCTTGCGCAAGGCGTTCGAGAACTTCCGCGCCCGCCCCGGAGCCCAGCACGAGCTCTCGGCGTTCGCCGACACCAACCGCGACTGGCTGCCCGACTACGCGCTGTTCCGAGCCCTGCAGCGCGCGCACCGCGGCGCGCCCTGGACGAGCTGGTCGCGCGAGCTCGTGCGGCGCGAAACGCCGGCGCTCGATCGGGCGAGGAGCGAGCTCGCCGGCGAGGTCGAGTTCGAGCTCTTCGTGCAGCGCGAATTTTCTCGGCAATGGGCGCATCTACGCGGCCGCTCGGCGGAGCTCGGCGTGCGCCTGCTCGGCGACGTCCCGATGTTCGTCGCGCACGACGCCGCGGACGTCTGGCAACACCAGCGCTTCTTCCAGCTCGACGAGCACGGTCACCGGCGCGTGGTCGCGGGCGTGCCGCCCGACTACTTCAGCGCCGACGGCCAGCTCTGGGGCAACCCGATCTACGACTGGAGCGCCCTGCGCGAGAGCCACTACTCCTGGTGGATCGCGCGCCTGCGCCGCACGCTCGAGCGCTTCGACGCCGTGCGCCTCGACCATTTCATCGGCTTCCACCGCTACTGGCAGGTACCGGCCGGCGCCAGCTCGGCGCGCGGCGGTACCTTCGTCGAAGCGCCGGGCTACGATTTCTTCGAGCGCCTGCGCGCCGAGCTCGGCCACCTCCCGTTCGTGGCCGAAGATCTCGGCGCTCTCACCGACGAAGTCGTGCGCCTGCGCGACCATTTCGGCCTCCCCGGCATGCGTGTCCTCGGCTTCGCCTTCGCAGGCGACTGGCGCGAATACCAACCGCACCGCTTCCCCCGCCGCACCGTCGCGTACACCGGCACCCACGACAACGACACGCTGATGGGCTGGCTCACCTCGCACCAGCGGGAGAAGGACGTGCAACGAGCCCGCGCGCTGGCCAAAGAGCGCGAGCGCGCCCTCCTCTACGCGGGCAGCGACGGCCGCGAGCCCCACTGGGATCTCATCCGCACCCTCGTCGCCTCCGTCGCCGACACCACCATCTTCCCGATCCAGGATCTTCTGGGACAGGGAACCGACGCGCGCATGAACGTCCCCGGCACCCCAGCCGGCAACTGGACCTACCGCGTCGCCGCCAAAGACCTCACCCCCCACCTCGCCGAGCGTCTCTACGAGCTCTGCGATCGCTACGAGCGCGTGCCCCCCAGCACCCGCCGCCCCGCCTGACCCATGAAATCCGCGCATCGCTGGGCTCCCCCCCTCGGCAAGCCCGCGCGAACCTGCGCCCTCCTCCTCTCGCTCCTTTCAACCCTCCCCGCCCAAGCCCAAACCGCCCCCTCCTCAGCCCTAGCCCCCCCACCTCCCGCCCCCGCTCCCGCCCCGGCTCCCGCCCCCGCTCCCGCTCCCGCTCCCGCTCCCGCTCCCGCCCCCGCTCCCGCTCCCGCTGCCCCTGCCGCTCCCTCTGCCTCTGCCGTTCCCGCTCCCGCTCCCGCTCCCGCTCCCGCTCCCTCTGCCTCTGCCGTTCCCTCTCCCGCTCCCACCGCCCCCGCAGCCCTGAAACCGGCAAGCGAACCCGCCACGACATCTCCGGCCGCCCCCGCGCCTGAAACGAAGCTTCCTTCATGAGCAAGTTGCCGACCCAAGACGACGCCAAGAAGGGCGGGCGTTCGGACAAGAACGCGCCGGAAAAGGACGACGCCGAACCCGCGGGGATGACGCTCTGGGAGCACCTCGAAGAGCTGCGCTCGCGGCTGATCAAGATGATCCTCGCGTTCCTCGCGGGGTTCGGCGCTGCCTGGTTCTACAAGGAAACGGTCCTCGGGGCCCTGATCCGCCCGCTCAAGACTGCGTGGCCCGAGGCCTCGCTCCACTTCTCGTCACCGGCGGCCTTGTTCCTGGCCTACGTGCGCATCGCGGCCCTCGCGGGCTTCGTCTTCGCGCTCCCGATCATGCTCTACCAGGTCTGGGCCTTCGTCGCGCCCGGCCTCTACTCGCGCGAGAAGCGCTACGCCATTCCGTTCGTCGTCTCGTCGTGCGGCCTCTTCGCGGGAGGCGGCTATTTCGGCTGGAAAGTCGCCTTCCCGCTCGCGTTCAAGTTCCTGATCGTCGGGTTTCAGGGTGTGGTCGGCGGAGTGAAGATCGAAGCCACGATCATGATCGGCGACTACATCGACTTCGTCATGCGCATGCTGCTCGCCTTCGGGCTCGCGGCGGAGCTGCCGGTGCTCGTGTTCTTCCTCGCCGTCGCCGGGCTCGTCACGCACAAGCAGATGATCAAGTTCTTCCGTTACTTCCTGGTCATCGACTTCGTCGTCGCGGCCATCGTGACGCCCCCCGACGTGATGAGCCAGCTCCTGCTCGCGATCCCGCTCGCCATCCTCTACGTCCTCTCGATCGGCGTCGCCTACATCTTCCAGCGCAAGCCTCCCCCACCCGACGA
>DASXWF010000816.1:0-1768 GCA_036503835.1 Polyangiaceae bacterium
ACACGGGCGCGCCGGCCATGGCTCAGGTGGCCCTGGCCTTGCGGCGCTTCGCGAGCGCGCGGGACTCGCGCTTGAGCGGGCCGCCCACCGGGCACACCTCGAA
This sequence comes from Polyangiaceae bacterium, assembly GCA_036503835.1. Lineage (GTDB taxonomy): Bacteria > Myxococcota_A > Polyangia > Polyangiales > Polyangiaceae > PMG-095. The sequence goes on from DASXWF010000816.1 coordinate 104, forward strand.
GGCGAATCCGGTGAGCGTGTTCACGAGGTTGTCGGGCACGAGCGAATACAACACGCGCTGGCCCTGCCGCTCGCTGCGCACGAGGCCCGCGTTTTCGAGGACCGAGAGATGCCGCGACACCGCGGGCGTGCTCATCGCAAAGCGCTCCGCCAGCTCCGTGGTGGTGAGTTCGGCCTTGGAAAGGTAGGCCAGGATTTCGCGCCGCGGGCGGGAGGCCAGTGCTTCGAATATGCGGTCGAGTTGCATTCGATGATTAGATAATTCGTTAATTAAGCAATTAGTACACCTGCAGCCCGGGCCCGGTCAAGCGGGGCCGCGAAATATTCGCGTTAAGTACATTCGGCGCTTGTGGCGCCCCGGTGCGCCGCCTATTATTTCTGTGAATACAGAAATTACGGACAAAACGATATGCAGCTCACCGACACCATGCGCCGCTACATCGTTCACTGGGGCGAGATGGGCAGCCGCTGGGGCATGAACCGCTCCGTCGCGCAGATCCACGCCCTGCTCTACCTGTCAGAGGAACCGCTCAACGCCGACGAGATCGCCGAAACGCTCGGCATCGCGCGCTCCAACATCAGCACCGGGCTCAAGGAGCTGGTCGCGTGGGACCTCGTCCACGTCACGCACGAGCTCGGCGACCGCCGCGACTACTTCGCGGCGCAGCACGACACGTGGGAAGTCATCCGCGCGATCATGGACGGGCGCAAGAAGCGCGAGATCGACCCGACTCTCGCGGCGCTGCGCGAATGCGCGGCGCAACTCGAGAAGGACAAGGAGACACCCGCCGCGGTGCGCGAGCGCATCGTCACGCAGCTCGAATTCCTCGAAACGGTCACGCGCTGGTTCGAGGCGATGAAGCGCTTGCCGAGCAAGACCCTGCTCAAGCTCATGCGGATAGGCGAGCGCATCGCCAAAGTGATCGGCGACTGAGGACCTCATGACACAGGCCCAGGCGCTCCCCCGCTCCCTTGCCCGCGAAGCCACGCTTCGCACGCGGCACGGATTACGCGAGGTGCTGGGCGCGCAGGCCTGGGCCCGGCTGCCCGAGGCGGTACGCGAGCGATTCGACGACACGACAGCGGCGGTGACTTACGCCGGCGCGTACGAAGTCGTCCGCGCGAGCCTGCTCGGCCGCCTGTTCGCCTGGATCGGCATGTTGTTCGGCATGCCCGTCACGCCACGCGCCGGAACCGAGGTGTCCGCGCGCGTAATCGTCGAGCCCGACGCGCGCGGAGTAGTTTGGACCCGCGAGTACGAGTGGGCCGACGGGACGACCGACCTCGTGCGCTCCACCAAGGTCGTCGCCGGGCGCGAGCTCACCGAATGCCTGCCGGCGCGCCTCAACATGCCGCTCGAGGTCTACGAGGAAAACGGCACGCTGCACTTCGTGAGCCGGGGCTACTATTTCGATATTCGCCTTGGCGACCTCGGTTTGAAGCTCTGGCTGCCCGGCGTATTCTCCCCGGGCGTCACGCACGTCGAACACGTGGATCTCGGTCACGGCTGGTTCCGCTTCACGATGACCGTCATGCATCCGTGGTTCGGCGAGATGTTTTTCCAGACCGGGCGCTTCTGCGCCTCGGAGGAGCCATGAGTGCGCGCGGAATCGTCCTCACGGAAGCGACAGGATTCATCGGCCCGCACGTCGTGCGCGCCTTGCGC
>DASXWF010000817.1:0-21170 GCA_036503835.1 Polyangiaceae bacterium
GTAGGCGAAGCTTAGAAAGCAGATCATGCCCGGTCAAGGCGCGGGCATCCGCTTTTTTACGTGCTCGGCCACACCAAAATGGCAAGCTTCGTAAGAAAGAAGTCGGCAATCAGAATTGCAATCGAGATGGTCACGACGGAACGCGTGGTACTGAGGCCCACACCCACGGTTCCGCCGGTCGTCTTGATGCCGAAATGACAGCCGACGAGCGCGATGATGGCGCCGAAAAACGGCGTCTTCGCCATGCCTGCGATCACGTCGGGCATCGTCACCACCGAAAGCGCCGTTCGGAAGAAGAACGTCGACGGGATGTGAAACTCGAGATCGGTGACGATCATCGCGCCGCTGAAGCCGAGTACGAGCGCGAATCCGCTCAGAATCGGCATGACGATCACCGACGCCACCAGGCGCGGCCACACCAGCTTCTTGAGCGGGTCGGCGCCGAGCGCGCGCACCGCGTCGATCTGTTCGGTCACGTTCATGGCGCCCACTTCCGCGGCCATGCCCGAGCCGATGCGCCCGCCCACGATGATCGCGGTCAGCGTCGGCGCGAGCTCGCGCGAGAAGCTCAACGCCACGACGCGCCCCGTGTACTCCATGCCGCCGAACTTGCGCAGCCCGAAGGCGAACTGCACCGCCATCACCATGCCGATGAAGACGCTCGTCACGACCACGATGCCGACCGACGCGACGCCCAGCGACTCGAGCTGCGTCAGGATCGCGCGGCCCTCGAAGGGCCGGCGAAAACCGGCGCGCACCGCGCCGACCAGCATCGTGCTCACGCCGCCCATGTGCTCGAGAAAGCGCACCGCCTGATCGCCGACGCGCGCGACCAGGCCGCGCGGCGGCGGAGGGGGCCAGACGCTCGGCCGGAGGCTCGGGCGATTGCTGTCCGGCGGGGCCGACGAGACGCTCATTCGAGGGTCCCGAAGCCGTGCACGAAGCGATCGAACGCCTCGCGTCCCGAGTCGTCGCCCGCGCCGCTCACGTGCATGAAGTCGTAGACGCAGCCGTTCTTCTTGAGCACGTAGACGACGTAGTGCATCGGCACTCCGTCGAGCTCGGCCACGAGCTCGGAGCGGAGCGCTTCCCGCTCGTCGAGCTTCACGCGCTCCTGACGAACCAGCTTACGATCCCGGAAGTGCAAAAACAGATGGTGCGTGAGCGCCTCGAGCGGCACGTCGTCGCCGTCGAGCCCGCAGCGGCCGTTCAACGCGACGGTGGAGGAGTTCCGGTCGTCGCGGAACGCCAGCAATGCTCCGTCGACTTCGATCGCCCGCCACGCGCTCGGGATCGGACCCACCTCGAACGCCATGCCGTCCTCGCGGAAGACACGCCCGTCGAAGCTCGAGCTCGCGCAAGCGAAGAGAGCGAGGGCCGCGCACACGCAGGCGACGCGGAGCGGGCGCTCCGCGAGCTCGAAGCGGCCGAACAGGCGCGATCGGGTCATTTCGTGCCGCACGTTAGCATTCCGTTCGTGCCGCACGTTAGCATCCTGGGCGGCCCGGCGCGCCGTTCCGGGCTACCTTCCGCAGGGCATGCTGCCGATCGGCGACCGCAACCCGACGCGGACGACTCCGTTCGTGAACTACGCGCTTCTGGCGGTGAATGCGGCGGTCTTCGTCGGGCAGGCGCTCGTCATGTACGGCGGCGGCGAAGCTTGGCTCGTCCCGGGTTACGGCCTGGTCCCGACCCGTGTCATGAACGACCCGGCCGGCGAGGCATTCACGTTCCTCACCAGCATGTTCATGCACGGGAGCTGGCTGCACCTCGGCGGGAACATGTTGTTTCTCTACATCTTCGGGGACAACGTGGAAGACGCGGTGGGCCACGTCCGCTACCTGTTTTTCTATCTCGCCTGCGGCTTCTGGGCGGGTGTCGCGCAGATCGTCACGGACACCGCCAGCACGATTCCGATGGTCGGCGCGTCGGGCGCGATCGCGGGCGTGCTCGGCGCCTATATGGTGCTGTTTCCGCGCGCGCCGATCACCGTGCTGAACCCGCCGCCGCTCTGGTTCCTCGGATTCTTCATCGTGCTCCCGGCGTGGGTGGTCGTGGGTCTCTGGTTCCTGTTCAACCTGTTGAGCGGCGTGAGCACGCTCGGCGGGATCGGAGGGGGTGGTGTGGCGTTCTTCGCGCACCTCGGTGGATTCGTGGCGGGCCTCCTGCTCGTGAGGCCCTTTCACGCCGGACGGCCGCGCCTGCTCCGAGATCCGTGGCAGGGCTGGCGGCCGCCGGTGCGCTCGTCGTCGGTAGGGCGCTGGAGTTGACGATGCGACGGGGTACCCGGCGGGGATTCATCGAGCGCGGCGCGGCCCGGGCTCGCGCCGCCGTCCGTTCTCGCGTACGCGGAAAACTTTGATACAAAGGGTCTCCTCCGTGACTCGACTTCCTTCGTTCTACAATTCGCTCACCCGCCAGGCCGAGGAGCTGGTTCCGGTCCGGGACGGCGAGATCGGGATCTATTGCTGCGGTCCTACCGTCTACGACGTGCCGCACATCGGGCACGCGCGCGCCGCGCTCCTGCCGGATCTCGTGGTGCGGCGCCTGCGCGCGCTCGGGCTGCGCGTGAAGTTCGTCCGCAACATCACCGACGTCGACGACAAGATCCTCGAGCGCGCCGCGAAGAACGGTGAGGAGCCGCTCGAGCTCTCGCTCCGCATGTCCGAGGTGTACCAGCGGCAGATGCGGGAGGTCGGCTGTCTGGAGCCCGACCACGAGCCGCGCGTGAGCGAACACCTCTCGCAGATCTACGCGATCGTCGGCAAGCTCGTGGCGCGGGAAGCCGCGTACGTCGTGGACATGCCGGGCGGCGCTCGCGACGTCTATTTCGCGGTTCGGAATTTCTCCGACTACGGCAAGCTCTCGCGCCGCAAGCTCGACGAGCTGCGCGCAGGAGCGCGCGTCGAATCGGGCGCCGAGAAGCGCGATCCGCTCGACTTCGCGCTCTGGAAGGGCGCGACCGCCGACGAGTGGGGTTGGGAGAGCCCGTGGGGCCGCGGCCGTCCGGGCTGGCACATCGAGTGCTCCGCGATGTGCACGCACTACCTGGGCCAGCCCTTCGACATCCACACCGGGGGCATGGACCTGATCTTCCCGCATCACGAGAACGAGATCGCGCAGAGCGAGGCCGCCGAGCCCGGGCACGCTCCCCTCGCCAAGATCTGGATGCACAACGGTTTCGTGAATTGCGACAAGGAGAAGATGAGCAAATCGCTCGGCAACTTCGTGACCGTGAGCGACGTGCTCGCGCGCAACGACCCCGAGGCGCTCCGTCACTTCCTGCTGGGCGCGCACTACCGCGGCCCGATCCAGTTCGACACCGAGAAGCTCGCCGACGGGCGCGTGGTGTTCCCCGGCGTGGACGAGGCCGAGCGCCGCATGGACCACGCCTTCTCCGCGCTCGCGCGTCTGGTGCACATGACCCAGAGCGGCCTGACGGCGCCCGCGCGCCTGCCGCCGGAGCTGCTCGCGTACCGCGAGCAGGCGTCGCAAGCAGCCCAGAACGCCGAAGCCGGGCTCGACGACGATCTCAATACGCCGGTCGCGCTCGCGGCGTTCGGGGAGCTCACGCGCATGGCGCACGAGCTGTCCGATCTCAGCGCCAAGCGCCGGCGCGACCCGAGCTTTCTCGCCGCCGCGGGCGTTGCGGCGCACCATCTCCAGATCGCGATTCGGCGCGTCGCCGACCAGCTCGGTCTGCTGCAGACCGCCCCCGCGGTCTACGCGGATCGCACGCGCGAGCGGCGCCTGCGCGTCCGCGGCCTCACCGCCCAGGCGATCGACGCGAAGGTGGCCGAACGCATGGCGGCGCGCCAGACCAAGGACTTCGCGCGCGGCGACGCGCTTCGCAACGAGCTCACCGCGCTCGGCGTCGCGCTCCACGACGGGCCACAGGGCACGGAGTGGAAGATCGAACAGTAACTTCCCCACCCAGAGTCTTCCTGGCGACCGTGGTGCGTCGCTGATCGCTGAAGGGCGCTAGACGCCGATGAACAACCTGTGCGCGAAGTTTCGTTCCAGCTTCGCGCGCAGCACCTTGTCCGCCGCGGTCTCGATGTCGTACTCGATGCGCTTGAACTCGAAGCGCTTCTTGTCGCTGTCGTAGAGCGTGTAGCTCGCGCGGTTGTCGTAGTCGCGGGGCTGCCCGACCGAGCCGACGCTCACGATGTACTTCTTGTCGGGCGCGAGCTCGAAATCCACGGGCGGCAGCTCTTCCACGCTGGTCGGCGTCAGCGCGAACACCTTGCACAGGTGCGAATGCCCGATCAGCGTGATGTGCCCGAGCTGATCGTAGAGCGGCAGGCACTCGCGCGCCTGCTCGGGCGCGAAGATGTACTCGAACTCCTCGAGCCGCACGGGCGAGCCGTGACAGAGGTGCACGCCGATGTCGTCGAGCTTGAGCTGGTAGGGCAAGCTCTTCAGCCAGCGCATGTTCTCTTCCGAGAGCAGCTGCGCGTGGAGGTCGAGCGCGTGGCGCGCAGCCTCGTAGTAGTACGAGTAGTCCATGCGCCCCGCGACGGCGGCGTCATGATTGCCGAGGATGGTCGCGACCACCATCTCGCGCACGAGGTCGGAGCACTCGTTCGGCGAGCCTCCGTAGCCGACCGTATCGCCGAGACAGTAGTAGCGATCGATGCTTTCGCTCTTGAACGCCTCCACGGTGGCTCCGAGAGCCTCGTAGTTAGCGTGGATGTCGCTCAGGATTCCGAGCCGCATGGGGGTGTGGGAGCGAATCGGCAGCGTACCACGAAAGCTTCGCAAGACCGCTGCTATGCTCGCCCCCGTGGCCCTTCCGCCCGAACCCATCCCGGAACTAGCGACGGCGTGCCTCGACTACGTTCGGAACGCCCTCGGCTTTTCTTTGGATTTCACCCCGGAAACGCTGCCGGTTCTCGACCACTACGCGACCACGGTTCGAGCCTCGCTTGCCGAGCGGCCGGAGCTCTTGCCCCTCGTCGCCCGGGCGACCGGCGCGTACTTCGGCGAGGTCGTGCGGGGGGTGATCCCGGGGTTTTGGCGGCTCCCGTCGGGCAACCTCCACGACTGGCAGCTGTGTTTTCGGCGCACGTTCCTGTGGGTCAACCCCTTCGGGATCGCCTACGACGCGCTCAGCGCCGGGACCGAGCACGACGGTCCCCGCTCCCTCCTCCGCTGCACGCCCCAGGACCGCGAGTTCCTGGAACGGCGCCTTTCCACCCTGCCGCCCGTCCCGGAAGACCAGTACTACCTCTTCACCACGAGGCTCGAGGTGATCGAGGTCGCCAGTGAAGCGCTCGCCGCCCGTCAGGAGGAGCAGGGCTACGGCGAGGTCGAGCTCGGCGAGGACGACTACGAGAACGAGTTCCGGGTGCCGTCCGGCCTGAACTGATCCGCTCGAGCGGAGCGCGTTTCCGGCCTGGCCAGTCGTTCACGGCTCGCTACGCGGCGGCTCGCGCACCGTGAGCCGCCCGGGCACCGTGATCGGTCCGAGCGTCTCGAGCTCGTCGCCGAGGAACGTCCGGGTCGAGAGCGCGTACGTGCCGCGCACGAGCTCGAGCAGCACTCCCGAACCGCGCGGCAAGAGCCGGAGCGCCGGAACGCCGTCCACCAGCAGAAACCGAGGGAGATCCTCGCCGTTCACCACCAGAAGTCCCTCCTTGGGGGCGTCCTTGGCTTCACGGGTGGGGACGGGCTTCAGCCGAAAGCTGCGCAGCTTGTCGCGGTCGAGCAGCACGGGTGAGGTCTGCGAGGGCAGCTCCCCGATGCGGTGCTCGGCCGTCGGGGGCGGCGTCGCGAGCCGGCTGGGGTCGAGGATGGCCACGCGGTTCAGGCTGGTCGCCTCGAAGAGCAGCCGCCCGCCTTCGTTCCAGGCGTATTCGGCCCGTACGGGAACGAGCTCGCTCGCGCAGGCAGGCGTGTCCGGGTGCACTCCCGCGAGCTCGACCAGAAGTCGGCAGAGCAACGGCCCGCCGCCGGCCGATCCGGCGAGGCGCGCCTGCTCGAGCTCGAGCGTGCCGAGCGCGCTCGCCAGCGTGGTGCGCTCGGTCGGAAACCCGAGTGCCTTGCCCGTGCTCGTCTGAGTCGGCTTCACGTGCGCGAGCGGCACCGTGTCGGCGCGCCCTTCGTTCAGCACGGTGCGCAGCGCGCCGGGCTGGACCGTGACGTAACGATGGCCGTCCGGCCAGACCAGCGCATGCCCGAAGTATTCGCTGCGGGCGCGCAATTCCGTGCCCTCGGGCAGCACGAAGCGCCGCGACTCGAGCGTGAAATGGAGCCGGCCGGTGGCGGCGAGCTCGGCGCGCACGTCGAAGGTCGAGGTCGCCCGCGCGCGCTCGATCACGTCGGAGTTCGACTCGGGCAGGCGCGCGGCGGCGCCGAGGTCGGGCCAGCGGAAGCGAGCCTTGAGCTCGAGCCCCGAGGGGTCGTGCGGCTCGCCGAGGTCGGGGGGCAGCGCCTGGTCCTCACGCGCCAGCTCGGGCGGCGGCGCTTCCGCGTCGGCGCTGGCGTCCGTGGAACCGGCGTCGGCGAGGAGCAGTATGCTCTCGCGTCCCGTCGCGAGCGGCGCCGGCAGGATGCTCGCGTTGGGACTCGGCTCGGTCGCGCCCGCGACGGGCGGCGGCGGTCGCGCCTCGCACCCGAGCGCGGCGAGCGCCACGAGCACGGCCGCCGTCGAGCGACGCGGGCGGTTCTGCATCGAGCGCGAGCTTAGCGCGCGCGGAGCGACCGGCGAAGCCGGCGTCAGCGTGCGGCGCCGATCAGCGACTTGGCATCGATCCCGCGCTTCTCACAGTAGCTGCGCAGCCCCTCCAGAACGCGCTTCGAGGCGGAAGGATCGGCGAAATTGGCCGTTCCGACCTGCACGGCGGTCGCGCCGGCCAGCATGAACTCGATGGCGTCCCGGGTCGTGGAGACGCCGCCGATCGCGATCACCGGAATCGAGACCTTGCCCGCAATCTCCCAGACGATGCGCAGCGCGATCGGCCGGAGCGCGGGACCGCTGAAGCCGCCCGTGCGGTTCGCGAGGCGGAGCTTCCTCTGCTCCACGTCGATCGACATGCCGCGGATGGTGTTGATGGCGGTGATGGCGTGAGCGCCCGCGTCCTCGCACGCCTTGGCGACGCCGGCGATGTCGCCGGCTTCCGGACTCATCTTCACCCAGACGGGCAGGCGCGTCGCGGCGCGCACGGCGCGCGTCACCTCGGCGCACAGCTTCGGGTCCTTGCCGAATTCGATGCCGCCGTGAGTCACGTTCGGGCACGAGACGTTGAGCTCGATCGCGGCCACACCCGTCTCGCGCTCGAGGCGCTCGGCGATCTTCACGAAATCCTCGACGCTGCTCGCGAAGATGTTGGCGACCACCGTCACGCCGCGCTCGCGCAGAATCGGCAGCTTCTCGCGGCAGAACGCCTCCACGCCCACGTTCGCGAGCCCGATCGCGTTCAGCATCCCCGCGGGGGTTTCGCAGATGCGCTCGGGTGGATTGCCCGGGCGCGGATTCAGGCTGAGGCCCTTGGTGCAGATGCCGCCGAGCTCGGCGACGTCGAAGAAGTCGTCGTACTCGAGCCCGTAGCCGAAGCAGCCCGAAGCGGTGAGGATCGGGTTCTTGAGCTCGAGCCCGCCCACGGAGACGGCGAGATTCGTCACGGCGCGCTCCGCGTCCCGACCAAACCCTTTTTCGGCGCATGGTCGGCGCGCGACCAATCGACGCGCCGCGCGTTCACGCACGGCCCCTGCGTGCACGCGTAGAGATAGCCGCCGTCGCTCGTCGGCACCGGACAGCCGAGACACACGCCGTAGCCGCAAGCCATCGGTGTCTCGAGCGAGACCTCGCACGGCACGTCGCGCGCGGCGCAGAGCTCCGCGACCTTCGCCATCATGCGGTCCGGCCCGCACGTGAACACTTCCTTGTCGGGTCCGAGTAGCTCGGCGAGCACGTCGGTCACGCGGCCGCGCGTTCCCCGCGAGCCGTCCTCGGTGGTGATCCGCAGCTCCGCGAGCTCGGCGAGGTCGTCGTCGAGCGGCAGATCGCGAGCGGTGCGACCGCCGTAGATCGCGAGGGGTTTCGGCCCACTTCCCGGCGTCGCGAGCGCCCGGGCCAGAAACAGCAGCGGAGCGATCCCGACGCCGCCGCCGACCAGCACCGGCCGCCTTCCCGGCGAGGGCGTACGCCAGGGCAACCCGAGCGGTCCGAGCAACGTGAACGGCTCACCGGGCTCGGCGCGACCCATCCGCAGCGTCCCTTCGCCGATCACCTTGATCAGGATCGACGGCGTGTGGCCCGCGGTGAGGTAGCTCATCGGGCGAGGCAGGAGCGGCGCGTCACCCCACTCGGCACCGCGCACCATCACGAACTGTCCGGGCTCCGCGGTCGTGCCTTCGCGATCGTCGAAGCTCAGCACGTGATACGAATCGCCGATGCTCTCCCTGCGCAGCAGGGGGAGCGTGACGAGCCTGCGCCTGGCGGGAAGCGCCGAGCTCACGTTGAACTCACGGGTGTTGGGGAATCCGATCGAAGCTCGAGACACATGAGGACAGCGTCCTCCTCCTTATCCGAATAGTAGCCGCGGCGCACGCCGCTTTCGACGAACCCTGCGGAGTGGTAGAGCGCTCGCGCCGCGGTGTTTCCGGCGCGGACTTCCAGTAGCACCACCCGCGAACTCAGCGCGCGTGCTTCCGCGACGACCTTCTCGAGCAGGCGCCGGCCGACGCCGTTTCGCCGCGCCTCCGGAGCGACGACGAGATCGAGCAAGTGCGTCTCGTCCGCTGCCTGCCAGGTGAGCACGAAGCCCGTGGGGGCGTGACCCACTTCGAGACGGGCGACCCAGATCCGCGCATACGAGCGGGCGTGCTCGGTCGCCGGGTCGAAGCCGGCCCCGGTGAGCGCGGCGAGCTCCGCCACGCGCGCGAAATCTCGCGGCTCGAGGGGGTCGATCGGCACTGGGGCGAGCCTAGCAGGCGAATTTGAGCCGTCCGGGCGTGCTCGAGGGACCTCCTCGAACATGAAGCGGAAGTCCGTGCGGAGAACACTTTCGGTTTCGGGGTCTTCGGGGCGTTCGTGGTGGCTCGCGGCGCTTTCGGCGGGCGCGCTTTCGCTCGCGACCCTACCGGCGTGTTCCAGTGACGAAGCCGACGACGACGGGGGCATGGGCGGCGCGGGGAGCGGCGGAGCCAGTGCGGGCAAAGGCGGGGCGCCCAAGGGCGGTAGCGCGGGCTCGACCGCCGGAAGTGCTGGAAAAGGTTCGGCGAACGCCGGGACGGCGGGTTCATCGAGCGCGGGGACCGCGGGTCGGGGCGGAGCGAGCGGAAGCGGGAGCGGCGGCACGTCCGGCGGCAGCGGAGGTGCAGGCTCGTCCTCAGGACCGCCCGGCGGCGCGGCGGGAACGAGCGCCGGCTCCGGGGCGGCCGGTGGCGCCGGTGGAACCGGAGCGAGCGCGGGCGATGCCGGCGACGGACCGGGCGGCCAGGACAACGCCGGCGGAGCGGGCGCTTCCGGCGGCTCGGACGCGGGCGGCTCCGGCGCTACGGGCGGCACGAGCGGCTCGAGCGGAGAGGGCACGCTCGATCCGTTCGGGATTCGCGAAATCTATCCGACGGCGCCGGGTGGAGCCGAGTGGACCTCGGAACACTGGGGCGAGGGAGACGACTACGAAATCTCCGGGCGCAGCGATCCGAACGATCCCTCGGGTCTCTCGGGTATGCGCGGCGACGGAGAGCTCCAGGTCACGGGCGACGGCGAGCTCGTCATGAGCGGCAGCCAGCCGCGCATCTACATCTACGAACCCGACAGCGGACCGTGGCGCGACGTCGAAGTCACCGCCTACTACCAGCGCGTCGAAGACTCCGACACCGCGTACGCGGGCCTCGTGATGGGCGTCCGGAGCGGCGAGGACGGCCACACCGACTCGAACGCGTGCGACGCTCACACCTACTACGCGCGCGTGCGCAACGACGGCGCGTTCGACTTCGAAAAAGAGCTCGAGCACCCGGCGAGCAGCACGCAGTCGCGCGTCCAGCCCGACGACGCCTGGCCCGACGGCGAAGTCCCGCGCGACACCTGGATCGGCTTCAAATTCGTGATCTACAACCTCGGCAACACCGGCAACGTCAAGTTCGAGGCCTACCGCGACATGACGAACGGCGAAGACGGGGGCGACTGGGAGCTCGTCAACGAGACCGTCGACGACGGCGGCTGGTTCGTCGACACCGGCTGCTCCGAGCACGATCCGAGCGGCGGCGAGTCCGACATGATCGTGACCGAAGGCGGGACGACGTTCATCCGCAACACGGACGTGCAGGAAGCGCGCTATCGCTGGGTGAGCGTGCGCGAGATCGAGGCGCCGTAGGCGCGCTCGAAATGCCCACGACCGGCGTCATGGGCATTCTCATTGCCGTAACAGAAGGGGCTTGGCGCGCGTGCGTCTTGGCGGGGCAAGAGAAACCTAGCTGACGCCCAAAGGTCCCACCCTGGGGCGCCGACCGCTCAAACCCAACACGGAGCGTTTGCGGGGGGCGGCGCGCCCTGCTTCGGAGGCCGTTCGAGGCAGCGGGCGAACGTGTCGACCAGCGCGTCGATGTCTTCGAGTGTCTGGCGGCAGGTGAGCATCACGCGAATGCCGGCGTGACCGCGCCGAACCGCGGGGAACACCGAGGTGTTGACGAAGAAGCCCGCCTCCAGGAGATCGCGGGCGATGCCCGCCGCGCGAGCGTCGGCGCCGATCTCGAAGAATCGGATCGGGGAGGGGCTCGGCAAGTCGCTCTGGATGCCGAGTGTTCGCGCGCGCTCGTCGAAGCGTTCGATGCGAACGCGCAAGCGTGCCTGAAGCTCGACGATCTCGGGCGAAAGGTGGATCTTGGCCGAAGCGATGCCGGCGCCGAGCTGGGCCGGTTGAAGTGGGCCGGTGAAGATCAGCGGCCCGCCGCAGGTGAAGACGCGCCGCGCGAGCGCAGCGTCGGGCAGGACCACGACGCCGCCGCCCGTCGCGAACGATTTCGCGAGACCGAACGTCACCGCCATGCGCTCGTGCAAGCCGCGGGCGCCGAGGACGACGCCGGCGCCGTTGCGGCCGGCCCAGCCGAGGCCGTGGGCGTCGTCGACGTACGCGAAGAGCGCGGGCAGGCGCTCGAGCAGGTCGTACAGCTCGTCGAGCGGTACGAGGTCGCCGCGCATGCTGTACACGCCGTCGCAAAGATAAAAGACGCGCTCGTGCTTGCGCGCCAGGCGCCGCGCGCGTCGCTCGAGGACGTCGATGCGGTTGTGCGGCACGGGCACGCACGGCACGCCCCGCAGCATGAGCTCCGGCAGCACCGCCTGAATGCTGCTGTGGGCGGACACGTCGAAGCACACCGCGTCGTCGTCGCCCACGAGGACGGGCAGCGCCGCTTGGTGCGCGAGGGTCGTGTTCGGCGCGAGGACCACGGGGTGTCCGCCGGCGAGCTCGGACCACAAGGCCTCGTACTCCTCGAACAGGGGCAGCGAGAGGTACGCGCGCGAGGACGAGAAGACGACTCCGTAGCGTTCGATGGCGTCGCGCGCGGCCCGCTTCAGCCGTTCGTCGAGCTCGAGGCCCAGGTACGAGCAGCTGCCGAAGTTCACGACGCGCCGGCCGCGATGCTCGACGTGGCGGCCGTCGAGGCGCTCGTCGCCGACGACGGCGTGCGCGAGCCCGTCGGGCGCGAGCAGGCGCTGGGCTTCTTCGACTTGCTGCAGGCGTTCGCTCCATTCGGCTCGCATGGACGTCCTTGCCGTCACTCGGCCGAGCGTCGTGCCCGTGGCTCGTGACTCGAGGGAGGTACGGACCCGCGCCGGTTCTGGTCGAAAAAAAACGCCGTCGAACATTTTCTCTCGGGTAGGGCCGGCGATGCAGGACCTCCACGCGTGGAAGGTCCGGGGGCTCCATACCCGGGAGTGACGTTGCCGGGCGCCCGTGGCGGCGCGCGCGGAATCGGATGTCGAGGCGCGCTTCTTGAGGCAAGCTCCGGGCGCCATGTTCGTCATCGAGCTCACCTACAAGGCACCTCTCGCGGAGATCGACGCGGCCATGCGTGCGCACATGGCTTTTCTGAACCAGTGCTACGCCGCGAAACGGTTTCTCGTCTCGGGTCGAAAGATTCCGCGCGACGGCGGGATCATCCTCGCGGTGGGCGAGAGCCGCGAGGAGATCGAGAGCTTGATGCAGAACGATCCGTTCGTTTCGCGCGGGCTGGCCGACGTTCGCGTCATCGAGTTTCGGCCGAGCCAGCGCGCCGACGGCATCGACGCGCTGATCGAAAAGCCGCGCTGAGCCGCGGCCGCAGCTCAGTCGCACCCGATGCGCGCTGCTCCGACGGCGACGTCGTCGATCCAGAGCTCGCGCGTCCCCGCTTCCCACCACTCCCGCCAGCCGAGGTTCAGCGATTCGAAGGTCGGGTAGTACCAGACGCCGTCGGTGCCGTCGCTGATGCACTGCGTGCCCTCTTTGTGAACCTCGAGGTCTTCGATCGCCTCGCCGTCGAGCCAGAAGCGCATGACTTCGGCGTCGCTGTCGAACTCCCATTCCATGCACGACCAGCGGCCCGCCGGCATGCGCGTCTCGGAGAATTTGGCGCAGTCGGTGCGCGGGCCGTCGCCGCCGTAGCTGCCGGGGGTTTCGAAGTTGGCGAGGAAGTTTTCGTCGAGTTGACCGCCGTAACGGAGCGCGATTTCGAACGGATCGTCCCAGGCTTCGGGTTCGTCCGCCGTGCCCTGCGCCTCGATCATGTCCCAGTGGACTTCGGTGGTCGGGAGCGCGTCGAGGTACATCCAGAGCCGCCCGAACATGTGACGTGTCGGAAAGAGGCGGTCGGTCGTGGTGTGGAGCCAGACGCGCCCGCCTTCGGATTCGCCGGTCTCGATGTGGACGGATTTGTCACCCCGGTGTGGGCGCGTCGTGTCGACGGTCGCGCTGCCGCCGCCCTGCTTCGACCAAATTCCGCTCGGCGCCTGGCCTTCGTCGTACGTCTCGAAGTCGTCACAAATCGGGAGGTCGGCGCAGTCCGAGACGGTCGCGCCGCCTCCGGCGCCGGTCTCACCCGCATCGGCCGCGCCCGCCGAGCCGCCGCTTCCGGAGGAGGTGCCGCCGCTGCCGCTACCGGCGGCGCTGCTCTTTCCGCCGGCACTCGCGCCGCCGGCGCTGTTCCCCGAGCCAGCGGAACCACTCGAGCCTGCCTTCCCCGCGCTCGACCCTGCCGTACCGGTGCCCGCGGTTCCGCTCTTTCCGCCGTTGCCCGCGGCGCCTCCCGAGCTCGTTCCACCCTTCCCCGCGCTGCTCGAGCTACCGGCGCTGCCGGCGCCCGAACTACCGGCGCGACCGGACGCCGGCGGCTCTTCGCTGACTCCGGTGTCCTCGCTGCACCCGGTCCAGGCCGCCAGGGAGAGGCCGGCGCCCATCAGCAGGCGCGCCAGGGAGAGGGAAAAATGTCTGGGTTCGCTCACGTGGAAAACGACCCGCGAGCGTGGTTGGGCGGCTCAGCCGGCTCTCGCCGGTCGGTCGGTTCGTCACGGAATCACCCCGCCGCTGCCCGGGCCGACTGGGAGCGCGTGCCGAGCACGCGTGCTCGCGCCGCGAGCGCC
The DNA here is from genome assembly GCA_036503835.1 of Polyangiaceae bacterium. Classification (GTDB taxonomy): domain Bacteria; phylum Myxococcota_A; class Polyangia; order Polyangiales; family Polyangiaceae; genus PMG-095. The sequence goes on from DASXWF010000817.1 coordinate 13,571, forward strand.
GGTCCGTCCAGCACGAGCCGCAGCGAGCCGTCCGGACGCAGCACCGCGCCCGCGAACGGTCCCGCCGCGGCGATGCGCGGCGGAAGCGCGCGCACGCTCACTTCCTCCAGATTGCCGACGCGCTCGAAGCCGAGCGGAATCGCCCCGACGTCGTACACGATGAGGTTCACGACCAGTCGCGCCGGCGCGACCGCGCGCTCGCCGAGACAGGCGCACAGCCGCGGAGCGCGCGTGCCCGCAGCGAGCTCCACGCGACCGGCGTAGCTCGCGGGCAGCGCGAACTCGGTGCCGTGCTCCTCGATCCAGAGCACGTCCACGACGCTCTGGTCGCTCGGCAGCTCGAGCGTGGCGATCAGCCCTCCGCTCTGGCGATTCCGCAGGCGCACGGCGCCGCCGAAGCGTCGCGCCGCGCCCTGCACGAGCTCGAGCCCGATGCCTCGCCCGGCGAGCAGATCCGCGCCTTCCTGCGTGGTCATGCCCGGCAAGAGCAACAGGCTCATCAAGTCGGGCGCGCTGCTCTGTGCCAGCAGTTCCGCGCTCGCGAGCCCACGCGCCGCGGCCACCTCGCGGATCTTCTCGACATCCGCGCCCTGACCGTCGTCTTCGACCTGCACGCGCAGCCAGTTGCCGTCGCGCTCGGCGCGGAGCCAAATCGTGCCGACGCTGGGCTTGCCGGCGCTCTCGCGCCGCGCGGGCGTCTGGATGCCGTGCGCGACCGCGTTGCGCGCGAGCTGCATCACGGCGTCGAGCAGCCGCTCGGCGAGCACGCGATCGACGGGAACCTCGGCGCCGCTGATCTCGATGCGCACGAGCTTTCCCTGCGCGTCCGCGAAGCGCAGCACCGCGCTGCCGACGCGCTCGAACACCCAGCCCATCGACGTCCGTCGCAGCGCGGTCAGGCCGTCGCGCATCTCGCGCAGGCGCGCGCGGACGCTGCCCGCGCCGTTGCGGAACGTGACGGATCCGAGCTTCGAGCGCATCGAGGCGCGCCGCAGGGCGTCCGCCGCCGCCTCCAGGTCGCCGACCGCGGAGGCGGGCGGGCCCCAGGGCCGCGGCGGCCCGATGCGGCGCAACGCGTCCAGCATGCTGAGCCGCACCGCCGCGAGGCGCCCGCTCATGCGCGACGCGGCTTCCGCCGCGCTCGCTAGCTCGTCGCCCACGAAGTCGACGCCGTCGAGCCGATCGAAGACGTGATCGAGCGCGCTCTGGCCGACGCGCAGCGCGGCGTCTTCGAACTCCGCGCCGCGCGTGACCATGCCGGGCCGCACGCTCGGCGGCGCGCTCGGCGGACGGCTGATGCGGCGCGGTGCCTTGCGCGCGGGAGCGGGCGCCGAGGCCGAGATCGCGCGCAGCGTGTCGAGGCCGCGCGCGGGATCCTCGATCAACAACGCCAGGAGCACTCGATGTCGCGAGAGCTCGACGATCGCGTCGGCGGCGGTCTCGGAGCTGGCGCCGCGGAGCTTCGCTTCGAGGCCGTGGCAGTACCACGCGGTCACGTCGTCGCCGACGGCCGCGGCCGCGCCCTTCATGGCGTGGACGGTGCGCTGCGCCTGCGCGAGCGCCGGAGCCGCGTCCCCGCTCGAGCTCAGGACCTGATCGAGCTCGCCGAGCCGATCGCGCATCGCGGCCTGATACTCCGCGAAATACCGGGCATCCACCGTGCTCGGTTCGAGCGGCGGCGGCGGCTCCGGCCAGCTCGTCTCGAAGGGCGGCTCGCGAACCTTCAGGCGCACGAGCACCTCGCCGAGGATCTCCGCGGCGTCGGCGCGCGCCTCCTCGCCGCCCGTGCGCACGCGCACGCTCTGCTGTCCGATCACGAGCGCGAGGTCCGAATGCCCGGCCATCGCGGCCGACCCCTTGAGTGAATGCAGCGCCGCGCGCACATCCATGTCGGAGGAGCTCGGCACCACGAGAACCTGCAAGCGCCGTTCGATTTCGCCCGCGAGCAACCGATCGAGCTCGGGGTCGCGTTCCGTCACGGCTACTCGGGCTCCTTGCCCGGCGCCGCGAGCGCCTCCAGCACCGGACCGAGCACGCCACGCAGGCGCGCCGCGGTGTCCGCGCCGCCGTGCGCCGAGAGCTCGCCGATCGTACGCGCGAGCAAGCCCGCCTGATCCCGCAGCGCCACGAGCAGACGCGCCGTCGTCGGATCGGTTCCGAGCACGGGGCCGAGCGCCTGTTCCAGAGCGGCGACGGAAGCCTGGGCTTCCCGCTGCTGGCGTTGCAAGGTCGCGAGCTCCGCGCCGAGCGTCCCGAGCGCGCTGCGCGCCTGAGCGACGCCGTCGAGCCAGCGCTCCTGGTCGCGCTCGCTCTCCGCGAGCAGCGTCACGTGCGCTTCCAGCGCTTCGAGCGCGCGCAGCACGAGCTCGCGGCCGTCCGACGCGAGCTGCATCACCACCTTGCTCAGCGGATCGCCGATGCGCGCGGCCTCGAGCCCGGCGTTCAACGCGCCGAGCTTGGCGCGCTCCAGCGCCTCGTAGAGCGGCTGCAGACTCGTGCGCACGTCCCTGCGGCTCGGACCGCGCGCGGCGTCGCCCACGGCCTCGAGCTGACTCTGTCCTCGCGCTGCCGAACGACCCGCCGACTCCAGCGTCGCGGTGAGCTCGTCCAGCAGCGCCCGCGTGCGGTCGAGCGCCGCGACGAGCGCGGCATCGTCCAGGCGCTCGTTCACGGCGACTCTCCCAGTCGCGGCTCGAGCGCGTGATCGAGGCTCCGCAGCACGCTGGCCAGATCGAGATCGCGGAGCAGCCGCCCGTCCGCCATCACCCCGCCGTCCGCCGCTTCGAACGAGCCGCTGCGTTCGACCTCGAGACCGGAGAACGCGACCAGCTCCCCGTCGAGCTCGCACAAGACGAGCTCCGCGCTCGGGCTGCCGAGCGCCACGACCGGCAGCACCTGCCCCGCGACGAGCGCCATCTGCAGGGGCGTGCTCGCGACGGGCGAAGCGATCGGCGAACGCACGAGGCCCTTCGCGACCGTCGCCGGAACGAACCCGAGCTCCCCTCCGGCCCGCACGAGGATCCCGGCCCGCTCCGTCACGCGGCCGCCTTGCGCCGGACCAGGCGCGAGTTGAGCAGCTGATACAAGATCTTGCACACCTCGAACGAGCTCCCCGGCATCACGTTCACGAGCTCGCGGATCGTCTTCTCCCCGTCGATCGACGAGAGCACGTTCCGCTCCTCGCGCGTCAAATGGCTCTGATCGACGCGCTCGATCGCGGTCGGATCGGGGAACAGCACGTCGTCGAAATCGAAGCTCCCTTCGATCATGCGCCATTCGTCGACGCGCCGGAACCCCTCCATCACGAGCGTGCTCGTCTCCATGGCGAGCGCGGCCTTCGTGGCGGCCTGATTCTCCTGCCCGACGTTGAAGACGAAGCGTCCGTTCTTCCAGCGCACCACCTCGTAAACGAGCTCCGACGTCTGACGCACGAGCGCCTTCCGCACCGCCTCGTTCGAGACCAGGCTCGCCTGCACCAACATCTCGCCGAGCAGACGCTTCGGCCCCGAACGTCGCTCGATCGCGCTCTTCAACTTGTCCTTCCCGATCGCGCCGTCCTCGACCAGGTAGCGCCCGAGCAGGAACTCGTGCCGCAGCCCGCGCTGCGCGGCGAAATCGACGCGCCCGTTGCGGATGAACAGCGTGATCTCGGCGTCGCTCGTGAACACGTTCAGCGCGCCGGACTGGCGCTGCAGGTCGAGCAACTGCAGCACCTCCGCGATCGAGATCACGCTCACGTCGCCCGACAGCACCTCGCGCGCGTCGCCGTAGCTGAGCGAGCGGATCAACGTGGCGAGCGCCGGCAGCGTTTCCGGCCGAATCGCCCGCTCGATCGCGGTCTTCACGATCTCCTCGGCGCTCTCCGGCAGCTGCTTCTGCCGGCGCAGCTCGAGGCGCACCACCCGCTCGATCGCGCCCGCCAGCTCCTGCGCGGCCTGCACCTTCCGCAGCACCGGGTCGTCGCTGAAGTTCGTCCGGCTCGGCCGCAGATTCTCGAGCAGCGCCTCGTCGACCGGCATCGACGCGGCGTCCGGCACCGGCCCCGCGCGCCCTTCCTCCTGACGCTTCAGCGCCCCCTCCACCACCGCGACCAACCCGCGGGCGTCGAACGGCTTCGTGATCGCGTCGATGGCCCCGGTCTGATCCACGAACTGACCGCGGATCTTGTCCCCTTTCGCGCTCATCAGCACGACGGGCAGCGTCTTCAGTTCGGCGTGGGCGCGCAGCTCGCGACAGAACTGATACCCGTTCATGCGCGGCATCACGAAATCGAGCAGCACGAGGTCGACCTTCTCGTGCCCGAGCAACTCCATCGCAGCCTGCCCGTCCTCGGCGAGCAGCGCCTCGTAATCACGCGCGGTGAGGATCGAACTCACGACCTTGCGGATGGTCGGGCTGTCGTCAACCACCAGGATTCGGGCGCTCATTTCGGGAGCCGTCCATGGTGCCGGCCGGGCCGAAGCAAGGCAAGTCCCCGCCTTCCGCGCGCCTCGAAAGGCGAAGCTCGGCACTTCGGCGTCGGGCGTCGTCGCGGCAGCGCCTCCCGCCCACTCTCGGCTAGGATCGACCCGTGCCCGAGCCAGCAAGGAACAACCGCGCCGCCATTCTGGGCGTCGGACTCATCACCGGCGTCTTCGGCGGTCTCCTCGGCTACTTCTTGCCGCCGCGCGGCCCCTTGCTTCCGGCGCTCCCGCCGCTCTCTTCCTCCGTGACGGTGGAGCGCCCGACGCCGGATGTCGTGCTCGCCGTGCGGAACCTGGCGCGCCTCGAGAGCGTGTCCTTTCACATGGAGCGCGTCGTCGACCTCAGCGAGAAGCAATCGCAGCTCTTCGGTCTCCTCGACACCCAGGACGCGATCTTGCTCGTCGCCGTCGGCGACGTGAGCGCCGGCGTCGATCTCGGGAAGCTCGGACCAGGTGACGTCGAGGTCTCACCCGACGCCGGTCGCGCGCGCATCGTGCTCCCGCCACCCGAAGTCTTTCGCTCCGCCCTGGACGGGGAGCGCACCTACGTGCACACGCGCAAGACCGGGCTGCTCGCGCGGCGCAAGGAGACGCTCGAGACCGACGCGCGTCGCGCCGCAGAACGATCGATCCAGAGCGGGGCGCTCGAGGCCGGCATCTTGAAACGCGCGGAGGAGAACGCGCGGCTGGTCGTGACCGAGCTCGTGCGATCGCTCGGGTACGAGTCGGTCGAAGTCAGCTTCAAGACGCCGCCGTCGCCGCCGGGCTGAGCGAGGGGAGGCTCGTCCGAGGCTCGGCCATGGCTGTCGAAATCCCGTCGGGGTCGGCACTCCAGCCGGAAAAGCTGCTGATTGCGGTGATTCCCCCGGCAGGTACACTCGGCGCCCGGTGGAGAGGACGCTGCCTCTGAGGCCCATTCGCGTGAGCTTGGGGTGGCTGCGTGCTGCGCTCCACGCTCTGGGCAGAGGCCCGTGGCTCGTCCTCCTTTCCTACGCCGTCGTAGTCGTGGGAATGACCTGGCCGGTGGCGGCGACCATCGGGACTCGCGTTGCGGGGCGGGTGGGCGATCAATCCATCGCCCTGTGGGACTACTGGTGGCTCGGCGAGGCGCTCCAACGAGGTCAGCTGCCGACGCACACGCGCCACCTGTTTCATCCGGTCGGCGTCGATCTGACGTATCACAGCATCAGCTGGACTTCGGCGCTGCTGGCTCTGCCGTTTCGCGGCCTGTTCGGCGCGATTGCGGCGTACAACATCGTGTTCTTGCTGCAGGCGCTGCTGTGTGCGGCCGGCATGTACGCGCTCGCGAAGTATCTGACGCGCCAAACGATCCCGGCGTGGGTCGCAGGGCTGGTGTTCGCGTTCGAGCCCTACCGTGTGACCCGAGCCATGCAGCATCCGAATCTCGCCGGGACGGGCTTCATTCCGCTCGTTTTTCTGTGCTTCCTTCGCGCCTGGCGCGAGGCGCGACCCGGGTGGGCGTGGTGTGGCGGCCTCGCCCTGGCTTTGGTGCTGCTCACCGGCGCGCATCTCTTCGTGATGACCGCCTTCGCCTTGGGACTGCTTTTCGTGTTCGAGGCCCTAGGGCGCCGAGCCGATCGGCGCTTCTGGCTCGTGACCCTGCACCTTGCCTGCGCCTGCGTGGTCTGCGTGGGACCGCTCCTCGTGCCGTATGCGACGGCGCGCCAGTCGCTGGGAGACGCGATCCGCGGGGTATCGCGGACGGGGTCCACGGACCTGGCTTCGCTCCTGACGCCGAGCCCCTATCATCCTCTTTTCGGCGGCCGGACACTGCGCGGCTACCGCTTCTTCGGAGAGTCCGATTCCGTTGCCTACCTGGGCATCGCAGCCCTGGCTCTCGTGGTGCTGAGTCTCGTCGGACGCCGCACGCGACGTCCGGCGCTCGTCTGGTTCACCGGATTCGTGCTCTTTCTTCTGTTGAGCCTCGGGCCGCGGCTCGTGATCGACCGACACCGTCACGGCGTGTGGTTGCCCTACCGGTTGATCTCGCATTTCCAGGTCGTCGAAGCGCTGCGCCAGCCGGAGCGGTTCAACCTGATTGCCCGCGCATTCTTCGCTGTCGGCTGCGCGTGGGGAGTCGTTGCGCTCGGCGACCTCCTGCGAAGTCGGCGGCTGGCGTTGATCGCCCTCCCGCTCATCGGCTTCGACTACCTGTCGCTGCCCCATCCGACGCGCGAAGTTCGACCGTCCGAGTTCGACGTCCAGCTCGGAAAGCGCAAGGGTGGCGCGATCCTGGACGTACCCTTGAAGCGCGCGGCCGCGAAGCGCTCCATGCTGGCTCAGACGGTCCATCACCGTCCGATCGTCGGCGGCATGATCGCGCGCACGCCCAAAGCCGCGTTCAGGTACATCGAGCGCTCGCCGCTCCTCCGATCTCTCGCAGCCCAACGGCGGCTCGACTGCGCCACCGTCCCGCTTCGCAAAGAATACGAACGGCTGCGACGCGACGACGTCGACTACTTCGTGGTGCGGAAGCACCCGACGGACTCCAAGCGAGCTTCCGTCTACGAGACCTACGTCGTTGGACGGCCGGTCTTCTCGGACAAGCGAACGAAGGTGTACTCCATCGCAGACCTCCTCCGGCAGCGCTTGCCGTGCGATCCCTGAACGGAATTCGTGGATGCGCGGGCGCGGGCGCGGCGCCGGTCAGAGCCGCTTGAACTTCCCGGTGAACGGATCCTGCTTGCAGGGAAAGGTCTGTGCGTCGGGCGCGCGCCCGCTCCCCGCCGGGCGAATCTGGCCGGAGAACGGATCGCTGAAGCAACGCGCGCTCTTCGCTGCACCGTTTGCGGAGGGCGTCGCCGGCGCGGGCGGTGGCGCCGGCGGACGCGCGGGTGCGGCTTTCGGTTTCTCGGCGACGTGAGGCTCCGGCGGCGGAGAGGTCCTCTGGACTACGACGGGAGCCTTGGCCTCGATCGGCCCGCTCGGGGGCGGCGCGATCGAGGGAGCCGTGTTCGCCGGCACGCTGACCGCCGCGGAGGGGAGTGACGGGGTGATGGTTTCGACGGGCGCGGCGCTTGCCGCCGCGTCGCTCGACTTGGAGCGCAGGAGCAGCACGCCCGCGCCCGCGCCACCGAGCACGACCAGGATCGCGACCAGGACCCAAGGCAGCGCGC
>DASXWF010000818.1:0-4385 GCA_036503835.1 Polyangiaceae bacterium
TCGCCGTTCGCCTCGTTGTGCTTGTGGTCGTAGGAAACGAGGTCCTCGAGCGTGAAGCCGTCGTGACACGTCACGAAGTTGATGCTCGCGAACGGCCCGCGATCCCCCCCGTGGAAGATGTCGCTCGAGCCCGACAGGCGCGAGGCGAGCTCGGGCACCTGCCCCTCGTCGCCGCGCCAGAAACGCCGCACGCAGTCGCGGTAACGCGCGTTCCACTCCGCCCAGCCGGGCGGAAAACCGCCGAGTCGGTAGCCGCCCGGTCCCACGTCCCAGGGTTCGGCGATGAGCTTGGTGCGCGCGAGCACCGGGTCCTGCTGCACGAGCGCGAAGAAGCGCGAGAACGCGTCGAATTCGTGCGGATCGCGGGCGAGCGTCGTCGCGAGGTCGAAGCGGAAGCCGTCGACGTGCATGTCCTGCACCCAGTAACGCAGGCTGTCGAGCACGAGCTGGAGGCTGCGCGGGTGCAGCGTGTTCAAGCTGTTGCCGCAGCCGGTGAAGTCCACGTACTGGCGCTGGTCGTGCGGATTCAGGCGGTAGTAGGCGTGGTTGTCGACGCCGCGCAGGCAGAGCGTGGGGCCGAGCTGGCTGCCTTCGCCGGTGTGGTTGTAGACCACGTCGAGCAGCACCTCGATGCCGGCCCGGTGCAGGGTCTTCACCATGGTCTTGAACTCGGTGACCTGCTCGCCGAGCGCGCCGCTCGCGAAGCGCGGATCCGGCGCGAAAAAGCCGATCGTATTGTAGCCCCAGTAGTTGACGAGGCCCGCTTCGTTCAGACGCCGCTCCGATGCCATGTGATGCACCGGCAGGAGCTCGACCGCCGTGACGCTCAGCGAGCGCAGGTGATCGATGATCGCGTCCGAGGCGAGACCGAGGTAGGTGCCGCGCAGGTGCCCCGGCACGTCGGGGTGCAGGCGCGTCATGCCGCCGACGTGACACTCGTAGATGATCGTGCGGCTCCACGGAATCTGCGGCGGCCTGTCGTCGCCCCAGGTGAACGCCGTCTCCACGACCATCGATTTCGGCACGACCTTCGCGCTGTCGGCCGTGCTGAACACACGATCGTCGGGAACACCGACCGGATACCCGAACGTCTCGTCGGCCAGGCGAATCTCGCCCGCGATCGATTTTGCGTAAGGATCGATCAAGAGTTTGTTCGGGTTGAAGCGATGCCCCTGCTCGGGCGCGAAGGGCCCGTGCACGCGGTAACCGTAGAGCTGACCGGGACGCGCGTCGGGCAGGTAGACGTGCCAGACCCCGTTCGTTCGCTCCTTGAGCGGAATCCGGATCGATTCCTCGGTGGACTCCGGCTCGTCGAACAGACAGAGCTCGACCGCGACGGCGTGCTGCGAGAAGAGCGCGAAGTTCACGCCCAGTCCGTCCCACGTGGCACCCAGAGGGTGAGGGTAGCCGGGTCTGGTCCGCATCGAAAAGGGGCGGATCCTCGCTTGGGGTCGGTGTCGACGGCAAGTCCAGAGTGCTTCCCCGTGCGCAAATGCGCGACGGGCCCGATCCCGGAGGATCGAGCCCCGCGCGCTCGGCTCGAATCGAGACGCCGGGGTCAGGGCGGCGGGATCCACTCCGGGGTCCGCAGGCCGGGCTTTTCGACGAACGTACCGCGACCGCCCGCGTCCACGTCGTAGAAGGGAGAGCTCGCCTCTTCGAGATCCTGCTCGAGCTCGCCGAACGGGTCGCACTCGAAGCTGACGCCCGACCAGTGCGGGTAGTATTCGAACTCTTCCGAGTCGCGCACGACGCCGCAGCGCTCGCCGATCGGGTACGACGGAATATCTCCGATTCTGTCGCCGTTCACGTCGACCCACTCCCACGAAGGATCGACCTCACTCGAGACGTTGAACGAAGCATCGACGCCTCGGTCGATCATGCACCACGAGTCGCCGGACGGGCCGGTCGGTACGTCGACGGTGATGAGATGGACCCAGCGACCCCCGGGATTCCAGACGTAAGGTATGTTGACCTGGGGGCGGCCGTCGTCGTGATCTTGACCCGTGTTCACGAAGATGACGTCTTCGCCGTCGAGGTTCATGTAACCGGTCACGACCGCGTAGTGATCGATGAACCACGTGTCACCGTTCGACAGCTCGCCGGAATGGACCAGGTACGTCTCCTCGCCCTCCGCGAGCATCGACACGTCATCCTCCGCGCGGCGGGAGCTGAAGCCCATGATCACGGGCCTCCCCGACTCGAGCTCGGTCCGGATGAGGTCGAGCCCTTCGCCCGCGTGCATCTGGTCCGATCTGATGGTCGCGGCGATTCGCTGCGACCTGACGCGCATCGTGCTGCCGGACATCAAGGCGTAGCGGAGCGGCCACGGCGCGCCTGGTGTGAGCCGGACGCTGCGGGAACGCCCGCCGCTTCGTCCGCGCGGCTCTGAAAGGGGACCGGGGGCCGTCTCGGCGAGCGTGTTAGACAGGACCCGCCATGGCGAGCGCCGAGACCGATCGAGCGAACAGCCGCCGGTCGTTTCTCCGGCGACATGCGAAGACGATCGTCGCTTCCGTGGTCATGCTGCTCGCCTTCGCGGGCATCCTGAGCGCGGGCGGCTTGCCGGTGTTGCCTCCGAAGGGCGTGCTCGCGCGCGCGGATACGTTCGGAGTCGTCCTGTTCGTGCTCGGCATGCTCGTGCACATGCTGACGCGGTTCGCGCGCTATCACTTCCTGGTCGCGCCGCTCGCGCACGTGCCGATGCGCCGCATCATGACGATCAACGCGATCGGGATGGCGCTGATCACGTTCTTGCCGCTGCGCCTCGGGGAGGTGGCCCGTCCCGCGATGCTGCGCGAGAAGGGACAGCTCTCGGGTTGGGCCGTGACGGGCACGGTCGGCGCCGAGCGTGTCCTCGACGGCCTGCTCTTCGCCGTCATCCTGTTCGTCGGCGCCGCGATCGCGGTTCCCCACGAGCCCCTGCCGAGCCACATCGGCGCATTCCCGATTCCCGCCACGCTCGTCACGCAGGCGGCGCGCGTCGCCGGCCTGGTCTTCGGCGTCGCGTTCCTGCTCATGCTGTGGTTTTACCGGTATCGCGCCTTCGCGCGCCGGGTGACGGAGCGCGCGATCGGTCTGGTCTCCGCACGGCTGGCGACGCGCGTCGCCGACGTCGTGTCGAACTTGAGCGAGGGCTTGAGCTTTCTCACGAACGTGCGCCACGTCGTGCCCTACGCCGCCGTCTCGCTGTTCTCGATCGGCAGCCAGATTTGGTCGATTCAGGTGCTCGCGGCCGCGCTCGGCATGCCCGAGCTCGACTTCACGCGGTCGGCGGTCGTGCTCGGCCTGGTCGCGCTCGGCTTCGGTCTACCGAACGCGCCCGGTTTCTTCGGTACCGTGCAGCTTGCCATCTACGCGGGACTCGCGGCGTACGTGTCTCCCGACAAGGTCGTGAACGAGGGTGCCGCGCTCGTGTTCGTGTTCTACGCGACGTACCTGGGGCTCGTAGTCCTGCTCGCCGTGCTGTCGCTCGCGCTCGAAGCCGCGCTTCCGCAACGCGACACCGGGCTTGCCGGTGAGCCGCGCGTTTCGCCGCCCGACCCGACTCAGTCCGCCAAACCGTAGCGGACGATGCACCAGAAGGCTTTGACGCCGTCCTTCCAGTTGATCTTCTTGCCTTCTTCGTAGGTGCGGCCCGCGTACGAAATCGGCACCTCGAAGACGCGCGCACCCGTACGCGCGACCTTGGCGGTCACTTCCGGCTCGAAACCGAAGCGATCCTGGCGGAGGTCGAGCTGCTGCAGCACCTCGCGGCGGAAGACTTTGTAGCAGGTCTCCATGTCCGTCAGGTTCAGATTGCTGAAGCTGTTGCTGGTGTTGGTGAGGACCCAGTTGCCGACGGAGTGCCAGTAGTAGAGCACGCGGTGCGGACCGCCGAGAAAGCGACTGCCGTAGACGACGTCGGCGCGGCCATCCAGGATGGGCCGGAGCAACATCGGGTAATCGGCCGGGTCGTACTCGAGGTCCGCGTCCTGAACGAGCACGATGTCGCCCCGCGCCTCCTGGAAGCCGCGGCGGAGCGCGGCACCTTTGCCCCGGTTCACCGGCTGGTGGAAAAGCCGCAGGGTCGGGTGCTTGGCGGCGATGGCGTCGAGCAGAGCGCTCGTGCCGTCCGTCGATTGGTCGTCGACGACGACGAGCTCGAGGGCACAGCCGAGCCGGTCGGCTCGCATCACCGCCTCGATGATGCGCTCGACCCAGCGAAGTTCGTTGTAGACGGGCATCACCACCGACAAGAGGAGCGGTGGTTTGAGCGGGGGAAGAACCAGAGCGCGTGGCATGTTTGTAGCGGTTCGAAAGTTGGCACGACTCTACAATGAGCTCGTCCGCGGGGTGGGCCGGGAGGGCGGCACTGTGGGCAAACATCGCACTTTCGACCCGAA
>DASXWF010000819.1:0-5156 GCA_036503835.1 Polyangiaceae bacterium
CGAACCATGGGCCTAGAAACGACAACGCCCCGGATTTCTCCGAGGCGTGCTCCGCCGGTTCGGCGCGGTCCCTACTCCCATCTGGCCGGAGGCGCGAGGGGCTCTTTGCTGGTGGCTTCCTTCACCTGTCTCGGTTCCGCCGAGCTCGGAGGGGTCGTAGCTTCATCCGCCGGAGCGGGCCACTCTCGTGTTGCGCTGCCCTCGAGGATAGTGGACGTACGGTGTCGCGGACGCTGAAGCGGAATCGTCTGCGTCCGTGATGTTCCGTACAGGTCAGCTATTTCACGGACGCAAACAGACTCATGGTGCGCGGCAAGAACGCCCGTGGCAGGCTGGTAGTGATGACACGCGCACGACACACGCAGGTCGACGACGGACGCAACGCGATCGAGGCCAGCTACATCTGCCAGCCCGACGGCTTCTCCGCTTACCGCTGCACCGGAACGCCAACGGACGCTGATCTCGAGCTGATCGGGTGGGTGCGAGTCGAGTTCCGGGACGTGTGGCTGCGTCCCCCGGTCTGCCCGGTCAACGGCGCAGAAGGCGGAGACGAGCCGTACCTGGCGCGCCTGCCGCACCGACCCGACGGCACCCTGGGATCCCTGGCCTGCACAGCGCATCGGCTACGACGCCCCGGCGCCAGCGAGCCTGTTTCTGCCACCGCGAAAAGCGATGGATGGTCTGACCTCGTACCTGAACCGCAGCCTGCGTTAGGAAACGTTCATTTCGTCAGGTCGACCGAATTAGGTTTCAAACACCGCGGCATATTGCCGCTCATGCAGGGAAAGGGTCGGATAGTGGAGAACGCGGGCGGGAGCAGCAGGTACGGCGGGGTGGCGCCGGGCGGAGAGACAGGTGCTCTGCGTCGCCCGGCGTACGCTGGGATCCCGTCAGGACGAGCGGCGCAGCATGGCGGCCAGCTCGGGCGAGCTCGGGTGGTAGACCACGGACGGGCCGCGGCGCCCCCGGTTGCCGGGCATGCTGATGACGATCGCTTCTTGCGTCCGTTCCAGCTGTGCGATAGCCGCCCACGCCGACGTCTTGGAGATCCCGAGCTTCTCCATAATCTCGGTCGTTTCGGCGGGCTTCTGCTTGATCATCTTCAGAACCTGCTCGGGCAGGGAGAGCCTTGTGGCGCGCGTCTTGGTAGACGCGGGGGCGGGCGCCGACGGACGGTCGACGAACTCGCGGTCAGGGGCGGACAGCACAGCAGTCATGCGTCTGTCGATCTTCGCAAGCACGTCTGCGGTCTGTTTCTGAGCTTCGAGGAACGCTTGCATAACGTCTGCGATGTCGGGTTTAGTGGGCATGTGAGTGTCAGTCCTGTCGAGTGAACCAGAGGCGCTTGATACTACGGTCATAGGTTGGGATTTCCTAGGGGAATATGTTGGCTTTTATCGCTATCGACTTGCTTGGGTACGTTCGCGCGGCAAACATGCAGGGCTACTTGTTTCCGGTCCCAGCGTCCGCTTCGGAACGAGCCGATCTGGACGCAATGGTGCGTAGCGGACTGGTTGCATCCGTGCCGGGCACCGCGACCTCGGTTCGAGGGTACGTTGCCATACCAGTCGATGCTTTTGCTGGCGTGAACGGACTTGGCGGAGAGGCCTGAAATGACGAACGTGAAATCGCGAAATACCCCAGGGGGGAAGGCCAAAGCGAAACGGCCGCGCATCGCCCCCGGCGTGCGTGTGGAGATCCAGCGTATGTTGCGCACCGGCGCGTCCAACTTGGAGATCGCTGGACACTACGGTGTGGCAGAGGGCTCCGTCCGGTACATACGGAAGCAGATGGACGCTGACGTACACGTGCAAGAGCATGCAGCGGCGGATGCAGGGATCGTGCCTGCTGCGGACGCTGCGCCAGACGCGGGAGAGCTCGCGGTCGGCGTCGACGGGCTCGAGCTCGGCGGCGACCTGAAGGTCCTGGTGCGCGGGATGATTTCGAAGGCCCTCGCGGTCGCGAAGCTGGCAGAGGAAGACCGGAACACGACGGCTGCGGCGAAGGCGTTGCGCGACGCGATAGGCGCGCTGCCTGGCTTGATCCGCCTGGAGAAGGCGGACGCGGAAAACGTCGATGCGGTGTCGATTCCGCGTGACCTGATCGAGCAAGAGATCCAAGCTATCTACGGACGCGCGCGTACGCTAGCGTCCGTCGAACTGTGCCCGCGCTGCGGGTGCGAACTGCGCATGGCTGCGGTCGGTGCGCTGAAGGAGACGAAGCAGTGACTGACGTTCGACGGCGATTGGTGAAGGCGCTGCATACCAGCGCGACACTGCCGGCGCTCCGCGAGGAGCTCGTGCTGGTGCTCTGCGACCTGGAGGAGGAGCAGACGCCTACGTTGCGCAGCGTTGCGCTCGACATAACGGATGCAGACGGACGCTACGCGCCGCCCGACACGCAACCGGACTCGGCCCCGCCGACGCCGGTCGACAGCGCGGTAGGACAGGAGTTCGGACCATGAACAGGAGAGATGACCGAGTGAAACAGCAGACGAATAACTACGCGCGTTGCAGCGCGACTGGGCAGATCGTGTTCTTCAACGACGGGAGCGCTCCGGCGTTTACGCACCCGCAGCTGTGGGTGTTCTACCGTCGCCCGAAGGGCGCAGACCCAGAGACGTTCCGCGGGCGGATCGTGGGCGAGAATGCGGTGGGTGAGGCACAGTCAGATGCCGAGGCGCCCGCGTCCGCGCCCTCGTGAGCTGGCGCCCCCGAAGCCACCGCCGGTGATCTGCTGAGACAGCCGCTGCTGCGCGACAGTGGCGGCTGCAAGCTCTGCGGATGCATCAACGCGCGGGCGCTCGCGGGCCAGCTCGCGCAGCTCCGTCACGCAGAACACCAGGGCGTCGAACCGGTTGGGCGAGCGCATGCCGCGTTCCGGGACGAACGTCACCATCTCGCGCTCGAGCTCGGGGAACTCGCCAACTAGGTGCACGCGCCCGGCCTCGGTCTCAGCGGCGGGGCCCTCCGCGCGTGTGGCTTTGCTCTCACGCGACCAGACCTCGCGGACGTGGATGCACCGCGGGTCGAGCGGCGGCCAGGGATCATCCTTGCCGATCTCGCGGACCAATAGGTCGGCGTTCTGTGCGCGCGAGCGCAGCACGAACACCGCTGAGTCGCCGAGATGGTTCCGCTCGATTACGACACGACCGCCGCGCCGGCACATGGCGACCACGATGTCGCCCCACTCCTCCGGGGTGTGCTTCCCGGTGCGGTCCTCCAGCACGTAGGCGTGGCCATCCTTCGCCCGGCCGCCGCGGACGATCCCCGTCAGGTCGGAGCCCTCGTTACGCGACTGGGCAGGGTCGACGCCGATGCATTCCCACTCGAGCGTAGGAGGGAGCTCGACGCGGGTGCGGTCGAGCCAGAGCTGCCGCCAGCTCGCGCCCTCCGCCTCGTCGAAGTGCCGGCCGAGGATCTCCTCCTCACGCCGCACGCCGGTGTACTTCTCCCACTCGCGCTGGAGGTACGGCAGGTCGTACAGCACGTTGTCGAACATGGTGCCCCCGACCACGACGTTGGCGCGCGGGTCGCGAGCTGCCGCGCTGCGTAGCTGCGTCAGGATCTCGTTTCGGCCCTTCGACGTCGAGTCCCAGATGATCTGTTTGCGGCCGACGCGCGTGGCCGTCGTGATGTTGTTGTAGAACTCCTCGCGAGTCGTCGGCTTCCACGCCACGATCTCCGTGAGCCACGACAGGGAGGCGTTGTCACCGCGGGGCTGTGACGGCCGCTCGGGGGTGCGCCCCTCGGCTCGCACGCCGTTGGGCCACACCAGGCCGATACCGTCGCGCGACGGCAGAGGCTCCGGCCGGAACCACGGCGGCGCTGTCTCGAGCAGGGCTTTGATCTGGATCTGCTGGACGCGCAGCTCTGTCGGGGCGGCGAGCAGGATCAGAGATTCCTCGCCCGCCTGGGCGCGCCGGTTGACCTCGATCCCCAGGGCCCAGCTCTTGCCCCACCCGCGTCCGCCGTCGAGCCCGAACGTGGACCAGGCGTGCTGCGGGACGCGCTGCTCCGGCCGTAGCCACAGGTCGTAGCACCAGGGCAGCAGCGCCAGCGCCTGCGGGGTCGGGGCGACGCGCTTGATCCAGTCTGGCGCCTGGTGCTGGAGCATCAGGGCCGGCATGACGTCGAGGGTCACGCGCCCTCGTCGGGCTTCGGCTCGGAGGGCTCCTCGGGTGCAGGCTCCTCTGGCTCGCCCTCGACAGGCTCGGCGCCGGGTGCCGCGGCTTCTGGTTCGGGAGCTAGCCTGCAAGTAACGCTGACGCCGAGCACCTTCGCCAGGGCGTCGATCACGTCCTGGTCGACGACCAGCCCGGCACGCTTCAAAGCCTCGACCGCATCCGCCAGGCGCGTGATGGCGGCGCCCTCCTGCTCAGAGCGCTTGTCCTTGTCGACGTCCGGGAGCTCGTAGACCAGGCGCGGGGCATCCTCGGGGGCGACGCCGTGCAGCGCGCACCACGGAAGGATCACGCCCTCAGCGAAGCCGCGCTCGAGCGCCTCAAGGTCGCCCTGGATCCGAGTCGTGGCGATACCGAACAGGGCCGCAACGTCGACGCCAGGGGCGCCGCCGCGCGCACCGAGGATAGCGTCCGTGCCCAGGTAGATCTTCGCGGCCGCACCCTCGCGGTTGTTGATCAGCTCGGTGAACACCTGCCAAGCCGAGGACGTGTTGGCGATCCAGTCGGTCTTGGCGCCGAAGGGGCGGATGCCTGCGGCCGCGTCGCCGTTGATCAGGTCGGTGATCAGGTCGAGGAACTTCTGCGCGTCCGGAGAGAGCCCGCCCTGGCCGTCGCCGAGCGGGATACCCTCGGGCAGCTCGCCAATGACTCGAGGCTGGCCGTGCGCGGCGCTGGCGCCGGCCCAGTCGGCGAGGCCCTCCGCGTGCGCCGCCCACAGCAACGCGGCCGGGAGCAGGCAGGCGTCCTGCGTCCAGGGCAGCACGCCGAATTTCGCGAACACCACCCAGCGCCCGTCGCCGTGCATGATCTTCACCGGCGCGCCGCCGTCCTTCACGCGCGTCTCGAGCGTGCCGTCGGCGACGACGTAGCGCACGAACTCCAGCGGCCACTCCGTTAGGGTGAACGCGGCCGTTGGCCCATTTGCCGTGTCGACCACCGACTGCTCGACGTAGCCGATGGCCAGGCCGTGGTT
>DASXWF010000820.1:0-1935 GCA_036503835.1 Polyangiaceae bacterium
GATGCAGCCGCAGCGCCTCGAACAGCGGACAGACGGGACCCCCGGGAATTCCGAAGAACGTGTCGACCCCGCGCGCGACGAGCAGATCCACGATCCGCGCCGCGGCCGACTCCGGGCTCAGCTTGGATGCACGCGAGTCTCGAGGCTCCGTGGTTGCGCGCAGGAGCCGCACGGGCTGCGTGAGCTCGGACCCGGGGTCGACGGTTCTCGCTGCGAGCGGCGTGAAGTCGGTCAGGTATTACTCCTAAGAGTAATTACGAACCTCCGAGCGCTTCGGGTCGCGGTTTGTGCCCTCGCCGTCCGCGCAGCGCAGATCCCAGGCGATGGACAGCGTCTCGTCGCGTGTTTTCCGAGTCGCAACACCGACGAGTGATTCCCGAAACTCACGAATCACCCCGTCCGCCGGCCGATCCGGCCCGTAGCGGAGCTCGAGATCCGCCGAGAGCACGTACGCCGTCAGGTCGGGACGCGGGTAGCGAAAGGTGCCCTGATCGGCCCAGCGGGCCTCGATCCCGAACCCGAGCCGGAGGTTCGTCTCGAGGCTACGCGCGTCGCAGATCCCGAAAACCCTGCCCACTCCGCTGCCGAACGCAAGCGCCAGACCGACGCGGGTGAGCAACGCTCCCATGCCCGCTCCGCGCAAACGCCGCGAGCTGAAGAGCGCGCAGAGCTCGGCCGCGCCGCCCGGGACGGCCGCGCTCGAAAGCCCGCGGACCTTCGGCTCGATTTTCGACAGCGCGCGTTCCATCGGCAGGGGACGGCCGCCCCCGGCGCGCTCGAGTCGGATGCCTCCGAGCGCTTCTGCGCTCTCCACCTCCTCGAGCAGCACGACCAGCACGTTCGGGTCCGTGAACCAGTCCACTCGCGACGAGGTCACGCCGCCGAGATCGAAGAATTCGAGGACCTCGCGATGGCTCCGCGAGTAGCGCTCGCAGGCGGCGCGATCATCGGGAGCGCGAAACACGCGCAGCCTGGCGCGAAGCATGTCCTACTCGACCTTCACGAGCACGTGCCCGAGCTCCCTCCGCAGTGACCGCGCCGGGGCTGGACAGCCTGGAAACAACCGAAACAGGAACACGGCCCGGTCTTCGATGCCGGTGAGCCGGCGAAACTCGTGATTGAGTTCTCGAAGCTCGTCCGCGTCACGCCCGTCGAAAGCAGCGGTGTCGCGGTCGACGAAGCGCGCGAGCAGAAATACCGCCGCCGTGTGTGGTTGCAGTGCGAGCCCGCGCGCCTCCGCGGTGAGCCAGAGCCGCTCCACGACGCGGCCCGCGCGGAAGCAGGTGCGACGCTCGAAGTCCGATACGCTCAGCACACCCACGGCCGAGGCGTGCGCAAAGCTCTTGCGAGTCAGCCGCTCGAGCGCACGGCCGGCGTTCCAGGCACGCAAATGCCCGGCAACGGCCGGATTCCGTAGCAGGACGAGCCCGGCGCGCTCCGCCGGCGTGAGGTCGAGGGTCTCGGGGTCGATCCCGTCCCGGTCGCGCCGGGCTTGCTCCGGCGTGAGCTTGAGCTCGCGCGTGAAATCCCGATGCCCGCGCGCGTGCAGCATGCGCAGGCGTTCGGCGCGCGCGGCGATTTCGCCGAGCCTGGTCACGTCGGAGCGCTGCGCGAACCAGGTGAGCTGCGCGCACGTCGAGGCGCGAACGACGGCTTCCAGGCCGCCGAGCACGTCGCTCGAGAGCGCGTCGGGTTTGCCCAGACGGCGGTTGGTGTGACGCCGGCCGATCTCCGCGGCCAGACCGACGAACGCGCGGCTTTCGAGCGAACGCTGCGCGCCGGGCGCGAAGAAGCGAAACTCCGCGACTACGTCGGGGTCGTTCGGAGCGGGGAACTCCGCGAGCGCGACCCCGAGGTCGCGCCGCTGAGCCTCGAGCGTGAGGTTTTCGGCGGCTGCGCCCAGCGAGAGCAGACTCGCGGCGTCTCGGTGGTCGC
>DASXWF010000821.1:0-4446 GCA_036503835.1 Polyangiaceae bacterium
TCCGGCGCGAGCCGCCGGGCGATTTCCGGACGGCGCCGCAGCGTGCCGACGCCGGTGCAGGGCGCGTCCACGAGCACGCGATCGAAGCCGCCGGGGACGTCGCCGGGACCGAGCGTCCAGTCGACGGCCGCGGTGCGCGCCGGGGGCAGACCGAGACGCGCGAGCTCGCGGCCCAGGTTCGCGAGCTTTTCGGGGTGCTGGTCGCTCGCCCAGACCTGGCCGGACGGGCCGGCGCGTTCGACGAAGAGCGACGTCTTCTGACCGCGCCCGGCGCAGGCATCGAGCACGCGCTCCCCCGGACGAACGCCCAGCGCGAGCGCGACGAGCTGCGCGCCGAGCTCCTGCACCACGAGGTTGCCCTCGGCGTAGCCCTCGAGCTTCTCCGGATCGCCGCCGGGCAGGACTCGCGCCGCGGGCAAGAGCGGACTCGCCTCCGCGGCTTCGAACCACGCGGGCGCGTTGCGGCCGCCGACGAGGCGCGCGAACGAGCGGCCGAGCGGCACGTCGATGCCGAACAGCGCCTCCGCCTCGTCCTTGCCGACGACGGCGGTCAGACGTTCGAGCAGCCACGCCGGCGCGGTCTCGCGCACCGCGTCCGCGAGCTCGAGCTTCGGCCCTTCCGCGACCTTTCGCAGCACGGCGTTGGCGAAGCCCGCGACGCGCGGACCGCGGGCGCGCCGGATCTCGGAGACGGCCTCGTCGACCGCCGCCCACGCCGGAATGCGGTCGAGCAGGAGCAGCTGGTACGCGGCGACGAGCAGGAGGCGCCGCACGAGCTTGTCGGAGACGCCGCGCGGCGCATGCGCCGTGATGCGCTGCTCGAGAGCCTTCTGGGTGCGGAGAACGCCGTAGCTGAGCTCGGCGGCGAGCGCCCGTTCGCGCGGGTCGAGGCCCGGGTGGCGGTCGAGCTCCGCGTCGAGCGCCGCGGCGGCGTACGCGGCGTTCTCCTCGACGCGCTCGATCACGCGGGCGGCGAGGGAGCGGGCGGTCACGGCTCGCGCCGGAGTGCGCTCGCCCCCGGGCGATGAGCTGCGGTTCTTCATCCGGCGAGCTTACTCACGTGTCCCGTGATGACGTCCCAGCGCTTCTCCACGTCGTTCTTGAAGGCGAGCACCATCAGCCCGAGCAGGATCGCCATGCCGACGATGTGCGAGAGCTCGCGCACGCGGAGCGGCACGCGCCGGCGCAGCACCGCCTCGAGCGCGAAGAACAACAGATGGCCGCCGTCGAGCACCGGAATCGGCAAGAGGTTGAAGAGCCCCAGGTTGATGCTGATGACCGCCATCGCCCAGATGAAGTAGTCGGCGCCCTTGCGGCCCTCTTCGCCGGCGACCTGGTAGATCGTGATCGGGCCCGACAGCGACTTCAGGCTGATGCGCCCCTGCACCAGGCGCACGAGTCCCACGAGGACGAGGCGGGTGACGTCCACCGTCTCTTCGACGGCCTTGGAAAGGGCGTAGCGAAACGGCGCCGGGTGCGCCACGCGCTCTTCGGGCGCGACCGGCAGCCAGTGCTGCACGGGCAGCACGTAGCGCGCGAAGGTCTGCCCGTTTTCGTCGGTGAAATCCTCGCGCCGCATCTGGAACTGGCCGTAGCGGACGCGTCCGTCGCGAGCCGCCATGTAGTCGATGCGGTGCGTGCGATCGGGCGTCTGAACGACGCGCTCGCGGAAGGTGGACCAGGCGGGCACCGTTTCCTCGTCGAGCCGCAGGATCTTGTCGCCGGGGCGCAGGCCCGCCTTGTGCAGGTACGAGTCCGGCGGAACGATCGAAACGTAGAGGTCGGCGTGCTCGATGCCCGTGCGCTCGAGCAGCGTCACGCCGTTCGGATCGGGCGTGAGCGCGACCACGCCCGCTTCGAACACCGCCATGTCGGCGAGACCGCCGAGCGCGTCGGGCACGGACGTCGGACGCAGGTAGGTGATGGGGACCGTCTCGCCGACGTCCTCGTCGAGCACGGCCTCCAGATCCATGTAGCGCTTCGTCGGCTGGCCGCCGACGCTCGTGATCACGTCGAAGGTGCGCAGGCCCGCGCGGTAGGCGGGCGACTCGGTGCTGGCGATGCCGATCACCGGCGCGGGAGCGCTCGGCTGGATGCCGACCGTGCCGATGCGTTCGGTGATGCCGAGGTCGCGGCGCTGTTCGCCGCGCAGCGCCGAATCGGGCGTGTCCTCGGCGACGACCTCCACTTCCACGTGGCGGTTGTCGCGGAACACCGTGAACCGCACGGGTTTCCCGGGATTTTTGGAGACGATGCGCTTGAGCTCGTCGAACGTGCCGATCTCCTCGCCGTTCACCGCCATGATGCGATCGCCCGGAAACAGCTTGCCGTCGGCGGGATGGCGCGG
Organism: Polyangiaceae bacterium; assembly: GCA_036503835.1. GTDB lineage: Bacteria > Myxococcota_A > Polyangia > Polyangiales > Polyangiaceae > PMG-095. The sequence continues at coordinate 2,348 of DASXWF010000821.1, forward strand.
GAGCACGACGCCGATGGTCGGCGGCAGGAACGGTCCGTCGCCGATGAACACCGAGAAGTAGAGCAACACCGGGAAGACGAGGTTCATCACCGGTCCCGCGAGCACGATGATCACGCGCTTGAAGCCGGGCAGCGACTCGAAGGTGCGGCGCCGATCCTCGGGCAGGACCAGATCGTTCTTCGACTCCTCCAGCATGCGCACGTAGCCGCCGAGGGGCAGGAGCGAGATGCAGTACTCGGTCTCGCGGCCGCGGAACTTCAGCACCTTCGGCCCGAAGCCGAGGCTGAACGTCAGGACCTTCACGCCGAAGGCCTTGGCGAACAAGAAGTGCCCGAGCTCGTGGACGAAGATCAGCGAGCTGACGAGGATGATGAAGTAGACGAAATCCATCCGCGCGACGGGGGCGGAGCGTAGCATGCGCCCGGGAACGCGCCGGCCCGCCGCCCGCGACCGTGATACGCTGGTTTCCGATGCTCGATCCGAAGCCGGCCGCCGACTCGCGCGTCATGCTCCACCACCTCATGATGCCCGAGCACGCGAACGCGCTCGGCAACGTCCACGGCGGCGTGATCATGCGCATGGTCGACGAGGCGGGCGCGATCTGCGCCATGCGCCACGCGCGCCTGCCCTGCGTCACGATCTCCATCGATTCGATGACCTTCCGGCAGCCCGTGCACCTCGGCGAGCTCCTGATCTGCACGGCGAACGTCACCTGGGTCGGCCGCACCTCGATCGAAGTCGGCGTCCACGTCGTCTCCGAACACCCGATCACCGGCGTTTCGAGCCACACGAACTCCGCGTTCGTCGTCTACGTCGCGCTCGGCCCGGACGGACGCCCCGCTCCCGTGCCCGGACTCGTGCTCGCGACGGAAGAGGACATGCGCACGTTCGACGAAGGCGCCGAGCGCCAGGCGCGGCGCATCGCCAGTCGCCGGTGAGCCAACGGACCAAGGTCCGTCTGAAAAAACGGACACGTTTCGAAAAAGGGCCCGTGCTATGCCTGGGGAAGAGGGCGCCGGAGTTCGGCGCGCCTCAGCGTAGGGAGGAATCATGTTCCATCAACGTCAGGCGGTCGTGGGCGCGAGCGTATTGAGTTTGTCGGTCGTGGGGCTCGTGCTTAGCGCATGCGGCGCAGAACCGATGGGCGATGAAGGCAGCGAACCCGTGGGCAGGACGGCGGAGCCGCTCGTCATCACTGACGAGTTCGAGATTGTTGCGGGGGATCCGAATCTGGTGCTGGCGCCGTATTCATCGTCGTTGTGCGTACTAACGGCTATCGGAGGTGGCCTTGTCAATTCAGGGGGCTGGCAGAGCACCGTAGACATCTGGTTTTCCGGAGGAGCGTTCACGAACTGGCTGCTCTCGTCGTTCGGTCCCGCGTCCGATCCGGCGAACCCACTGTGGGCCCGCGCTCGGTGCGTTACCGGGCTGGCATCGAACCAGAAAGCGGGTCCGTACATTTGGGCGCAAGGGGACGCCGCGGTCGATATGGGGGCCAGCAGCGCGCGGGCGTGCTTCCTGACATCCGTCTACGGGAAGTACAACGGCAACGGCGAACAGGTCCGAACTCGCGTCTCAAACGGGCGGTGGATCCTCGACGGTACCGCCGGAACTGCCGAGAACTACCGAGTTGGAGGCCGCGCGTATTGTCTGAGCGGCTTCACTCGCACGGGCGAGCTCAGCGTGAGCCCGCCAGCCAACGATACCGCGGTCACGGGAGCCCCTCTCTCCTGGTACTTTGGCAACGAAGACTCGGATATCTGCGGCCTCACGCGCGTTCGCGGGAAGTTCAACGCTCAGAGCGACTACCTGAAGGCCGATTTCACGTTCTTGAGCGGCACGTGGTTCCTGTCGGGCAGCAGCAGCGCGAGCCCGATCTCCGGGTCGATGGTCTGCACAGTGACGCACTGAGAGCGCTCAGTTCTCACAGATGTCGTCGCTTCGGCCTTCGCACCATTGATCGTAGCAATCGAGCTGTGCCTTGATCTCGCGAGCGCAGCTCCTCGGAATGTCGCAGATGTCGTCCAAGCTCGCGCTACAGCGGAGCGAGTCGTCGAGCTCCTTGCGACAGCCCGTCACCTCAACCACGAAATCTTCCT
>DASXWF010000822.1:0-3591 GCA_036503835.1 Polyangiaceae bacterium
GCCGGTCGCGACGCTCGGCGACGGCGCCGACGTGCTGGCAGCCGAACCGACCACCGGCCGGCTCTTCGAGAACGCCGCGGAGGCTCCGTGCCAGGAGCTCGCCCTCGCGCTCTACGGCGCAAGCGAGCTGCTCCTCTATCAGCTCTGCGAAGAGCGTGAGGGACTCGTCGTCTGGCGCGACGAGCCCCGCGTGACGACGCTCGCCTTCCGGCCTGCCACCGTGGCGAGCGCGGCGCCGCTCTTCGCGGACCTCGACGGCAACGGATACAACGACGTACTCGTCGCCACGCCGCTCGGCACCTACGCCGCGTACGGGGACGGCACGGAGCTCGGGCCCCTGAACCCGCTGAACGTTCTGGTCGAAGGTCAAAGGCTCCCGGTTCCGCCCGTCGCCGCAGGCGACTTCAGCGGCGACGGCATCGCGGATCTGATCGTTCCGTACGCCCTTCTGGTCTCGCAGCGGCTGGAGGGCGAGATTTCGTATCGCACCGCGCAGCCGGCCTACCGTGGCCCGTGGGCTCGGGGGCTCGTCGCCGATTTGAACGCCGACGGCCGGCTCGACGCCGTGACCGCGTCCAACGTCAATCCCGGAATCGAGTTCTTCATGGGCCTGGGCGACGGGCGTCAGAACCCGTTCGTGATCCCGACCACGAGCGCCGCCGAGCGCCTGCGTACCGGCGACTTCGACGGCGACGGCGTCTTCGATCTGGCGTTCGTCATGCCGTCCCAGGGCCCCGCCGGGGACGATCAGATCGCGATCGCGTTCGGCAACCCCGTCGGCGCGCCGGACGCTCCGGTGCCGGTCGCGCACGTGAGCGGCATCACGGAGCTCGTCGAACTTTCCGAAAACGACCACGAGATCAGCACCGACTTGCTCGTCGTGAACAACTTCGGCGACCCCGCGTCCGACACCGAACACCACAGCGCACTTTCACTGCTGCTCGGCAGCGGCGACCGGCGCTTCTTTTCGCCCATTCTGCTCACGACCTTCGCGATGGACGCTTCGCTCGAGCAAGCCGAAAGTATGGCCGTCACCTCCGGCGACTTCGACGGTGACGGTAAGGTCGATGTCGCCGCGATCGGCATGAACGCGGCGCCCCTCGTCGCCGGCCTCGACATCGTCTTCAGTCTCTGGCTCTTGCCCGATTTTTCGAGCGGCATGAGCGCGCCCCGCAGACTCGAGTGGAGCTTCGATCCGCGGATCTTGCCCGTGATTCCCGATCCGGAATTCGCGCCGCTGGCGGTCCGCTTCTCGGCGGCGGACCTGGACGCGGACGGCGCCGACGAGCTCTTGATCGCCGCCCCCATCGAAGGGGGGTCGAGGTGCGTGCTTGCCTGGGCCGGGCTCGCGAACGAAGGCTCGACGCTCGGCCGCGAGCAGCAGATCGTGTTCGACGCAAGCTGCAGCTTCGAACCGCCCTTCGAGGTGCGCGATCTCGACGGCGACGGCGCGCGCGACCTCGTGATCGCGGTCGGACGCGACGAGAACCTCGGCCTGGACGTGCTCTGGAACGACGGGAGCGGGCGCTTCTCGCTCGAACGGTCGACCCGCATCGAGGATCCGAACGGTATCCTCGCGTTCACGACCTACGAGCGCAGCAGCGGCGGGCCGGCGCTTGCGTACACCTCCGTTCAAGAGGTCTCCTGGCTCGACGCCAACGCCGATCGCACCTTCAGCGAGCTCGGCAAGCTCGGGGGCTTTCAGTTCGCGACCGGCATCACGGCCGGCGACATCGACGGCGACGGCGTGATCGATCTGGCGGTCGCCGACGCCGGCGCCGTTCGTGTCCTCAAAGCGGAGCTCGCGCAGCAATGAAGCTTGCCCCACTCGTTCTCGCCCTCCCGATCCTGCTTTCGGCGCCACGCACCCGCGCGGCCGAAGACGACGACCGGAGCCGTGCCAAGGCCTACTTCAAGGCGGGCGCGACGGCGTACGAAGCGGGCGACTATCGGGCGGCGATTCAGGCGCTCGACTCGGCCTATCGCCTGACGCCGCTGCCGGCGATCGCGTTCTCGCTCGCCCAGGCGCAGCGCCGCGAGTACTTCGTGTCCCGCGAGCGAGCTCACCTCGACCGCGCCATCGCGCTCTACCGGGACTACCTCGCGCAGGTCCCGACCGGCGGCCGGCGCGCGGATGCCACGGACGCGCTCGCCCAGCTCGAACCGCTCGCGCTCGCCGCAGCGAGCTCGCCCGCCGCGCCCGTGCCGCCCGAAGCGGCCGAAGCCGCGAAGACGCGCCTGCTCGTGACGAGCGAGGCGCCGCACGCGAGCGTGTCGCTGGACGGCGGTGCGCCGGTCGCCTCTCCGCTGATCGCCGAGGTGACACCCGGCCGGCACAGCGTCAAAGTCGAGGCACGCGGCTACTTCCCCGCCGAGCGCAGCGTGGTCGCGGTCTCGGGCGCGCTGGTCCCGATCGAAGTCCCGCTCCGGATTCGCCCGGCGACCGTGACCGTGGCGGCTCCACCCGACGCGGATCTCTACGTCGACGGAATGCTCGCCGGCAAGGTCCAGAAGCTCGGGCGCTTCGAGCTCGCCGGCGGCGAGCACGCGTTCACGATCGCACAGAAGGGGCATCGACTGAGGACGGTGCGCGTCGTGCTCGAACCGGGCGAGACGCGCGTCGTGCGCGCCGATCTCGTCCGAACCTCGCAGCGAACGGCCGCGTACGTCATGTTCGGTGCGAGCGCGGTATCGCTCGGAGCGACCGTCCTGTTCGGAGCAATGGCGGGCGCGGAGCAGGAGAAGGCCCGCGAAATCTACGACCGCCAGCAGAGCGGCAACGTGACGGCCGAAGATCTCGAGGACTACGACGAGGCGCTCGATCGGCGCGGCCAGTTCCGCGCCGCCGCGATCGCCGGCGGACTCGTGTGCGCAGGCGCGCTCGTCACGGGCGTGTTCCTCCACGAGTTCGACCACCCGAACGTGCAGGAGATGCCGCGGCTCAAGGGACACACTCCCGGCGACGGCCTCGCTCGCTTGCGACTCACCCACGGCCCGGGCGACGTCGGCGCCGGCCTGCGGCTTGCGTTCTGAGCGGCAAACTGCGAGCGCTGGCACGCTGGATTTCGGCGGGCTATCCTTGGGGCACTGGTGGCTGGCATGAGGACACTCGTCTATTTCGCATGCACGGCGTTGCTCCTCGGCTGCAGTGGGGAACGCATCGAGCAACCGGGTGACGGCTTCGGGGCCGGAGCCTCGCAGAGCGGCGGCGCGGCCGCGGGAAGCAGCTCCGGCAGCGGCGGCAGCGCGGCGGGCAGCGGCGCGACTTCGTCCGGTACCGGCGGGACCGCTGACGCGAGCGGCGGCAGCGGCGGAACAGGCAACGCGGGCGGCGCGAGCGCGGGCAGTACGAGCGTCGCGGGCGCGGTGCAGGAACCCGACTCGCGCGCCGCCGAGCGCGCCGCCATCGGAGAAGAGCTTTCCGCGCTCGCCGGCCTCGACGCGGCAACGCTGCGCGAGCGCTACCCCGTCGCGTTCGAGCCGGCGCCCAGCTACGACACGAGCACGATCGCGGGCCTCGACCTGATTCAGGCGTCGAGCCTGGCCCTGACCGACGCCGAGCTGGCAGCGCTCGCGGCGAAGGGTTTCGCG
>DASXWF010000823.1:0-4736 GCA_036503835.1 Polyangiaceae bacterium
GCGACGCGACCGAGCCGCTCCTCGGCTCGCGCGAAGTCGGCCCACTCGCTGTACGCGTTGCGCAGGCGCTTGAAATGCTCTCCGCGCGCGGCGCCGAGCACGTCGGTGCCGAACAGCCGTACGTCGTGGCAGGTGCCGCAAAATTCCGAGGACGCGAGGTAGGCGCGCGTCTCGTCGGAAAGCGCGCGATGCGCGCCGCCCGGCACGAGCTCCTCTTCCGGCGCGTCGCCGAGCAAAACCCGAGCATCGAGCGCGTAGCCCGAATTGCCGATGCTCCCGCGGCGGTCGTCCGCGGTCGGGCGGAACGAAAAGGTCTCACCGCTCGCGACCGAGAGCCAGCTCGCGTTGCCGAGCTGCCCGGCCGCTCGCAAGCCGGCTGCGTGCCCCGGCGCGCTCACCTGATGGCAGAACGTGCAGCCGATCCCGTCGCGGCCCGCGGGGCTGAGCAGCTCTCCCAGCGGACGATTGTCGGGCCCCAGCGAGCGGGCGTCCCACGCGGGGAGCACGCGCCCGAGGCGCTCCCCCGGCGCGTGGCAGTTCACGCACCAGCCCTCGCCGCCGGATCCCGTGAGCGAGCGCCCGCTCTCTCGATCGCGGCAGTCGGTGGCAGGATCGCGCCGGCGCAGTACTCCGGCGCCGTTCGGGCAGTCCCGGCTCTTTCCCACCTGTTCCTGGATCAAGAGCTCCAGCGACTGGAAGAGCGGCGAGGTCGAGGAGTGCGCCATGACCGAACGACGCCACTCGCTCGCCTGGCGCGGATGGCAGCTCTCGCACGCGGCCGCCGAATCGGAGAAGCCGAGCGCCCTTCGTTCCGTGGCGAACGCCGGAGTTGCGGCCGTCCGCCCCTCACGCACGAGGTACAGCGTCAGCGCGGCCGAGACGAGCACCGGGCCGATCGCCCAGAGCAGTTCGCGGCCGCCGAGCGTCACGGGGCGATCCGGCCGGACGCGACCGGCTGCGGCGCAGAAGAGCCCGCTGCACGCAGTCCGTAGGTAGCGAGGCCCGAGAGCGCGGACAGCGTGACGATCACGACCACCGCCTTGCGCGTGCTGATCTCGCGCGGCGCTCCCGCTCGCTCCAGCAGCGCGATCGTATCCTCGCGCGGCCGTTCACGCCTCGCCACGGGAGCCGGCGTGCTCGCCTGCGTCACCCGCACGTCCCCGTCGCTCGCCCGCTCGGGAACGGTGTCGTTCCGAGGCGCGGGGGCTGGAGCCTTCTCGGCGTGGCGGCGGAGCGAGCTCGGCCGCGACGACGAGGCCGGGCGCGTCCCGGCGGACGGCGCGAACGGCTCGAGCTCCGCGAGCACGTCCGCCGCGGAGCCGGGGCGCTTGTCCGGGGATTTTTCCAGCAATTCGAGCATCAGCCGCTCGACGCCGCGAGGCAGTCCGGCGCGAATCGTCTCGGGCAACGGCGGCGGCGCCGCGGTGCATTGCAGGTTCAGGAGCTCGCGCGGCGAACCCGACTCGAAGGGAGGCCGCCCGGCGAGCAGCTCGTACAAAACCAAGCCGAGCGCGTACAGGTCGCTGCGCGCGTCGATCGGCCCTGCGTCGATCTGCTCCGGGCTCATGTACGCGAGCGTGCCGACGCTGTGGCTCGTCACCGTACCGAGGGCCGCGAGCACCTTGGCGATCCCGAAATCGGTCACCTTCACGGTCCCGTCCTCGAGCAGCATCACGTTTTCCGGCTTGAGGTCCCGATGCACGATGGGCGGCTCGTGCTCGTGCGCGGCGCCGAGCGCCCGCGCGATCTGCTGCACCATCGCCACGGCTCGCGGCCACTCGACCGCGCCCTCGTTCTCGAGCACCTCGCGCAGCGTCCGCCCCGGCAAGAGCTCGAGCGCCATCATCAGCTCCCCCTCGACCTCGGAGCACGCCAGACAGCGCACCACGTTCGGGTGATCCAGCTTCGAGAGAATCGTCATTTCGTTCTCGAACAGCCGCCGCCCCGGCTCCGAGCGCGAAAGCTCGGGCCGCAGCACCTTCAGGGCCACCCGCCGCCCCGAGAGCCGCTCTTCGGCCTCGAACACCTTCCCCATCCCGCCCTCGCCCAAGAGCCGCACGATCCGATATTCACCCAGGGTTTCCATCGTCACTCCTCGTACGCACCAGCGCCGAAAACGCTCTCTCCCAGAACGCCGCCCCCTCCCCCTGCTTTCACTCCTTCGATCGGCCCACGAGCCGGCCTCTAGGGGGACGACTACGTCCCGCGGACCGAGTACCCGAAACCGTGCTCGTGCCCGTGATCGTGATCACCCCGTGGCCACGACAACGGGCGTAACGTGCGCCGTTAGCCGGGCGCTCTGACGTACTCACTGGCGAGCGTATTCGCGAGGTGCCGTACCACGATCTCCGCCTGAACCAGCTCGACGCGCGTGCGCGCGAGGCTGAGTCGGGCGCGCCGTAGGTCCTCTTCTGCTTGCTGGACCTGGATCGCGATGCCGCCGCCCAGCTCGAAGCGAGCGCGGGCAGCTTCGTGGGCTTGTTCCGCGACCGCGACGGTGCGGGTCGAGAGGCGCACGCGCTCTTCGGCCGCGCGCGCCTGCGCGACGGTGTTGACGGCGTCGGCGGAGAGACGATCGCGAGCCGCCTTCAGGTTTTGTTCGGCGATGCGGATCGAGAGGAGAGCGCTTTCCTTTTCGGCGTTCCGCTTGGTGGAGTCGAGGGGGAGCTCGAAGATCGCTCCGACGTGGACGGTCCAGTAGTCGAGCTCGCCCGCGCCCCGCACCGCGCCGCCCACGTTTTCCGCCTGGCCCTGGGTCTCGAAGTAGCCCTCGAGATCGAGGCGCGGGCGGCCGGCGTCCCCTGCGACCTCGGCGCGCGTGCGCGCGAGCTTGATCTGGGATTCGAGCTCGGCGAGCTCGACGGAGCCGGAACGGAGCGCGGCCGCGACGTCGCCCGAGGTAGGGAGCGGTCCGGGCTCCGGCGTGTCGGAGGCGGAGAGGTCGGGCGCCTGCTCCGCGCCGAGGCCCATCAGGCGGCTGAGCTCGCGCGAGCGTTCGTCGCGCGCGGCGAGCGTCCTCACCATGGTTTCCTCGAGGCTCGCGACGCGCGTCGAAAAGACGAAGACGTCAGCCGGGGCGAGCGCGCCGGCCTGTCGCTGCTGGAGCGCTTGTTGTTCCTGCTCGCGAGCCAGGCCAAGCGCCGCGCGCTCGATGCGCGCGGATTCCTCCGCGTACCAGAGCTCCCAATAGGCGAGCAGGACGTCGCGCACGAGCTCGCTTTCGCTGCGCCGCTGGGCCTGTTCGGCCAGGGTGCGGCTCTCGCGCGCCGTGCGCAGGCCGATCTCGCCGACGCTACGGCCGGCGCCGCGCAAGAGCGGCTGGGTAACGGTGGCGCGGGCGCCGGCCGTGTAGCCGTCGCCCGCGTTGGTGATGGAGGGCGTGTTGCTGGTGAAGGCGCGGTCGTTTTCGTAGCGCTGGCCGAGCACGCGCACCTCCGCCGTGGTGCCGAAGGGGAAGGTGCGGCTCAGCGCGGCGCTCGCGTCGTAGGTGCGCTGGCTGCCACCCGGCGAGCCGGTGTGCGTGAGGCCCGTGCCCGCCTGGAAGACGTACGGGTAGCGGCCTTCCTCGGCGAGCAAATCTTGCCGAGCCTGCGCGACGCCGAGCCGCGCGCCTGCGTAGGACGGGTTCGCGGCGAGGGCGCGGGCGACAGCCGTGTGCTGGTCGATCGGACGGCCTTTCACCGCCTCCGTGGCGGCGGGCGCAGGAGCGATAGCCGCGGCAGGAGCGGGGCCCGGAGCGGGCGCCGGCGCGGGTGTCTGCGCGAGAGCGGCCCCTTCCCAGGAGCCGCTCGCGAGCAGCGCGAGCGTCGCGATGAAGCGCGGACTATTCATGACGGAGAGCCTCGATCGGGTTCAAACGCGCGGCTTTGTGCGCTGGTAGGTAGCCGAAGACGATGCCGATCAGCGCCGAGAAGCCGAACGCGAGCATGAGGATGTTGGGCAGGAGCGCGAACGGCAGCCCGAGCGAGCGCGTCGCGAAGTAGGAGCCGACGAGTCCGAGTCCGATGCCGATGGTGCCGCCGAGCAAGGCGAGCACGACGGCCTCGACGAGAAACTGCAGGAGCACCTCGGAGGCGAGCGCGCCGATCGCGAGCCGGATGCCGATCTCGCGCGTTCGCTCGGTGACGTTGACGAGCATGATGTTCATGATGCCGATGCCGCCGACGAGCAGGCTCACGCCGGCGATCGCGCCGAGCAGGCCGGTGAGCGCGCCGGTCGCGCTGCTCATGGCCTCGGCGATCTCTTTCATGTCGCGCACGCTGAAGTCGCTTTCGGCCGAGACCGCGATGCGGCGCCGATCGCGCAGCAAGGCTTCGACGCGGTCGCGCACGAGCGTCGTGCTGCGCGAGCTCGCGACCGAGATGTAGATCGTGCCGATGTCGTTGCTGCCGGCCAGGCGCCGTTGCACGGCCCGGAGCGGCATCAGCACCACGTCGTCCTGGTCCTGACCCATGCCGGACTGGCCCTTGGCCGCCAGCACTCCGATCACTTCGCAGCTCAGCTTGTCGAGGCGAATCGACGCGCCGATCGGGTCCCCCGAACCGAAGAGCTCCTTCGCGGTGGTCGCTCCCACGACGCACAGCGGCTGTCCCGACTTGAACTCGGCCTCGTTCGGACGCCGGCCGCTCGCGATCTTGTAGTCGCGCACGTCGAGGTACGAGTCGGTCGTGCCGGTCACGCTCGTGCGCCAGTTCCTGTTACCCGAAACCGCGAGCGCCTGCCGCGAGACCGTCGGC
>DASXWF010000824.1:0-3499 GCA_036503835.1 Polyangiaceae bacterium
GAAGGATAGCACGCGGTGGTTCTCGTAGTCGGCGACGAGCAGGTTCCCGCCCGCGTCGACGGTGACGCCGCTCGGCGCGTTCAAGAGCTCGGCCGTGGTGCCGATGTTCTGCGACGTGAAATCCGGCTGGCCCAACACGCCGTCGGCGAGTCCTCCGTTCGCCTTCGCCGCCGCATTCGCGAAGCAGATCACGCGAAGATTGCCGCGATCGGCGACCCAGAGCACGCCGCCGGAATCGACGGCCACGCCCGTGGGAAAGTACAGGCGATCCTGGAGCAGCTGCGGGTCCCGGGCGTCGAAATCGACCTGGCCGAGAACGGCGTCGGCCGCCGCGCCGTTCGCTTTCGTCGCCGCGGAGTCGAAGCGTACGACGCGGCTGTTGTTCTGATCGGCGACCCAGAGGCGACCGGCCGAGTCGAGCGCGAGGGCCTGGGGACCCCAAAGTCCGCTCTGGCTCGTGGCTTGCGTGCCCGCGTCGAAATCGGGTTGGCCGAGAACGGCGTCGGCGTCGCCGCCGTTCTCCTTGCTGGCCGCGGAGTCGTAACGGAGCACGCGGTTGTTGCGAAAATCCGCGACGAACAGGCGCCCGGCGCCGTCGACCACGACGGCGGTCGGCGTGTCGATCGTGTCGATGTCGCGGCCCGCCACGCTGCTCGTGAACGTTTCCTGACCGAGGATGCCGTCCGCGTCCGCTCCGCTCGTCTTGCTGGCCGCCGCATCGAAGCGAAGGATGCGATGGTGCTCTTGATCGACCACCCACAGGCGCCCCGAGGCGTCCACCGTCACGCCGACCGGACTGTCCATGCGGTTCGCGGTGGTCGAGATGTCGCTCGTCGTGAAATCCGCCTGTCCGAGCACGGCTTCCGCCGCGTCGCCGTCGTCGAGGGACGCGAGCGCCGCAAACCGCAACACGCGGTTGTTCACGAAATCGGCGACGAACACCTTTCCGCTCGTCGGATCGATGGCGGTACCGAACGGGCCCGTCATGCCCGCCGCGGTCCGGGCCGGCGTGGCGCTCGTGAAGTCGGGTTGACCGAGCACCAGCGACGCCGTTCGCGAGCGACCGCAAGCTTCCGTGCCTGCGTCACCAGCCGCACCCGCGGCGCCGCCCGAACCCGAACCGGCACCCGCGCTGGCGCCCTCGCCTGCCGCCCCACCCTCTCCGGCAGCACCGGCGTCCGAGCCCGCGGCACCTCCGGAGCTGCCGGCTTCGCCACCCTCTCCGGCTCCTCCGCTCGGCGTACCGCCGCTCGTTCCACCACCGCCACTTCCGGCGCCCGCCCTGCCCGAGCTGCCCGCGTTGCCGCCCCTGCCGGCCGTCGCGCTTCCACCGCTACCGCCCCTGCCTGCCGCGAAGCTACCCGCACTGCCACCCTTGCCCGAGCGCCCCGCGCTGCCGCCCTTGCCCGGCGTGACCAACGTGCCGTGCTTCTCCTCGTCGCTTTGGCCCCCGCAGGCCGACGCCACGAGCGAGACCAACGCGATGGCCCCGAGCGCGGACGTCAGGCGGGAGTGTCCTCCGAACCCACGACTCGTACGCATCGCGGACTTATCTCACCGGCGCGAAGGTGCAGCAAGCCATCGTGACGCACGCGCCGCGCGGCCCGTGCGGACCCGACGTCACGAGCTCGGAACTGCGGTCGTTTCAGGGGCGGACGGCCCCGCGATGCTCGCGTAGATGGACTCGACGGCCTGGTCCAGGCGCGCGACCTCCGTCCCGCCCGCCTGGGCCATGTCGGGACGACCGCCCCCGGAGCCGCCCACGATTTCGGCCACGCCGCGGATCAAGTCCCCGGCGCGGTAGCGCGCGGTGAGGCTCTTCGCCACGGTCAGCACGAGCTGCGCCTTGCCGTCCGCTTCGGAGCCGACGAGCACGATCGAATCGCCGAGCTTGTCCCGGAGCTGCTCCGCGAGCTCGCGCAGAGCGCCGCGATCGGTGATGGCGGTCCGCAAGCCGAGCACCTTCACGCCGCTCACGTCGCGGGCCTTCGCGAGCAGCGCGTCGATCCCGCCGCCGCCGCCGGAGGCGAGCTTCTTCTGCAGATCCTCGATCTCTTTTTCGAGCGCGCGCTCGTGCTGCACGAGCTTGTCGATCTTCTCGACGAGCGCCGCCGGCGTGGTCTTCGCCGAGCGCGCGGCGCGGCCGAGCAGCGTCTCGAGCTCGCGCAGGTGGAGCAGCGCGCCCTCGCCCGTCACCGCCACGATGCGGCGAACGCCCGCGGCGACACCCTGCTCGCTCACGATCTTGAACAGACCGATGTCGCCGGTCGCGCGCGCGTGCGTGCCGCCGCAGAGCTCGGTCGACTCGCCCATCGTGAGCATGCGCACGACGTCCCCGTATTTTTCCTCGAAAATCATCACGGCGCCGCGCTTGCGCGCCTCGTCGAGCGTCAGCACCTCCGTCCGCACGGGGTGGTTCGCGAGCGTGCGCGCGTTGACGAGCCACTCGATCTCCGCGAGCTCTTCCGGCGTGAGCGGCCGCGAGTGCGTGAAGTCGAAGCGCAGCCGGTCGGGGCCGACCTGCGAGCCCTTCTGCTGCGCGTGCTCGCCCACGACGCGGCGCAGCGCCCAGTGCAGGAGGTGCGTCGCCGAGTGATTCCTGCGCGTGCGCTCGCGGCGCGGCACGTCGACGGCGAGCTCGACCGCGTCGCCCACGGCGAGCCCTCCACCCTCGAGCTTGCCGCGGTGCACGACCAGTCCCGTCTTCGGCTTCTGCGTGTCCGAGACCGCGAGGCGCGCGCCCGACGCGCCGGTCACGACGCCCTGGTCGCCGATCTGACCGCCGGCTTCACCGTAGAACGGCGTCTCGCGCGTCACGACCTCGATCTCCTGGCCCGGCTCGGCGCTTTCGACGAGCTTGCCTTCGCTGATCAGCGCCAGCACGACGGACGGCGCCGCGTCCCGTTCGTAGCCGAGGAACTTGACCGCACCGCCCGGCACGCGCGCGAGCGCCTCGGCGTACACCGGCTCCGAAACCTGATCGGAGCCCTTCCACTCCGAACGCTCGCGAGCCTCCGCAAGCGCCTCTTCGTAGCCCTGGTTGTCGACCGTGATGCCGCGCTCGGCGCAGATGACCTGGGTGAGATCGAGCGGAAAGCCGTAGGTGTCGTAGAGCTGAAAGGCGTCACGCCCCGGCAGCACGCCGGCGCCGCTCCGCGCGAGCTCCTCGAAGCGCTCGCCGAGCAGGCCGAGGCCGCGCTCGATGGTCTGGCGGAAGCGCTCCTCCTCCGCGAGCGCGACGCTGCGGATCAGCTCGCGACGCTCGCGCAGCTCGGGGTACGCGTCGCCCATCGAATCGATCACGGAGCTCGCGACCTCGTGCAGGAACGGTTCCGCGATGCCGAGGCGGTGTCCGTGGCGGATCGCCCGCCGCATCACGCGGCGCAGCACGTACTCGCGTCCCGTACGATCGGGCACGACGCCCTCCGCGATCAAGAACGCCGTGGTCCGCGCGTGATCGGCGATGACGCGCATGCTCACGTCGTCCGGCGCGTCGCTC
>DASXWF010000825.1:0-2414 GCA_036503835.1 Polyangiaceae bacterium
CTCGATCCTCGAGCGCGGGGTGGCGACCCCCACGGAGGCGTTGCTGCTCGGGGCGCTGCTCGCGCTCTCGGCGCGCGAGGAGCCGGAGTCGGAGGACCAGGAGGTCGCCTTCGTCGCGCACGTCACCTGGCTGGCGACGCACACGCCCTGCGACGCGCTGCTCTGCATCGACGCCGCGGCGGGGGAGCACGAGGGACTCTGGCGCGCGCTGGCGCGCGTGGCGCTCGAGCCCGCTCAGGTGGCGTCCGATTTCGGCCGAACCGAGGCGCTCGTCGCCGCGGCGGCGCTCGGCGCGAGCACCTCGGAGATCGCCGCGCCGGTGCGCGCGCGCGCGGTCAATCGAGCGCACGACGCGCCGGTGCGCGCGCTGCTCGCGGCCGGACGCGCCTCGCAAGAGCCGCTGAAAGGCGAGCTTCAGCCGGCGCCGTTCAGCGCCATCACGACCGCGATCCTCACGCTCACGCTCGTGCTCTTCGTCTGGCAGGGCGCGCGCCTGATCGGCCGGCTCGCGTTCGCTTACCGCCGGCCCGCTGCGCTCACGCTCACGCAGCGCGGCCTCGAGCTCACCCACCACGTCGAGCTGCTCGGCAAGGTCTTGCGCGACCGTTCCACGATCGTGCCGCTCGCCAATCTCGCGCGCATCACGCGCGAGGTGAAGTACGCGCGCGCCGGGCTCTACGTCGGGCTCGCGGCGCTCGTGCTCGGCACGTATTTCGGAATGGGGCTGTTCGTCGACGGCCTGCGCGTGCCGGGCGGCTCGGCGCCGCTGCTCGCGATGGCGGTCGCGCTGATCGTGAGCGGTATCGCCCTCGATTTCGTGCTCTCGAGCGCCCTCGACAGCACGCGCGGTCGCTGCCGTATCGTGGTGTTCCCGCGCAAGGGGCGGCCGATTTGCGTGGGCTCGATCGACTCGCTGCAGGCCGACCAGATGCTCGCGAGCGTCACCGCCGTGGCGAGCGGCGCGAGCCTGTTCCCGCCGGCGGAGTGAGTCCGGGCGCGGCGCTCGGCGCGGGAATTCCGGAGCTCGGCGGGCGCGCGCTCGGGCGCCGTCGATCGACCAGGAAGGCTTCGGCGAAGCCGAGGATTTCGTCGAGCTGCGCGGCGCTGATCACGGCCGAACCGTGGATCTTGTTGCCCTCGGCCCGGAGCTCGATGTTCTGCACCAGGCGCTTCCTGCCCATGCCGAGGAAGTCGCCGAGGATGCCGAGATCGAGCGTGGCGGCGGCGGTGAGCCCGCGCTCGAGCTCCTCGGCGTGGTCCTGCGCGAGCTCGGGCGTCTCGTCTTCTGCGGTCACGTGGAGCAGAGCACCGCCCTGCGCGTCGGGAATCACCCCGATCTTCACCCAGCGAATGCTCTCCGGCACGCGCACGGGCAGGCCGCGCACGCGGTGCGGGGTGACCGCGTAGGCGGTCACGACTTCGGGGCCGGCGCTCGGCTTCAGCCCCAGCTTTTTGCCCTGAGCGAGCACGTTGTCGAGAGCGCTCGGCGGGGTGACGATCACGATGCCGCCCGTTCCGATCACGAACACGCGCGGAGCACGGTCCGCGTAGGCGGTGGCGGCGGGGAGCCCGGCGTCGGGAAGCCATTCGCCGTGTTCGGTGTCGGCGCGGACGATCGCGTCGATCGCTCCGTGAATCCGCTCGGACGAGACGTTGAGCTTGAGGATCGCCGCCACGTCCTTCGAGTTGCGGAGCTGCGAACCGGTAATGAGCACGCGGTCGACGTCCCGGATCGGATCGATGCCGGCGGGGCCGAAGAAGTCGCGCCATTGGTAGATCGAGCCGAGCAGGCGCCCGATGCGCGGGGCGAGCTTGTGGGTGCGGATCTTCTCGGGATAGATGAGGACGCGGACGTTGGCGTTCGAGTCGATGACCTTGCGTGCGTCGCCGCTCACCGCCGCGACGGGCTCTCCGCCGCCGTCGCCGAACCCGGGCCCCGCGTCGGCGGCGCCGGCGTCGCTTTCCGCATCCGAAGCGTCGAGGAGGTCGGAGGCGTCGGAAGCGTCCGCCAGCTCGGCGCGCGCGTCGGCGTCATCGGGCCCCGCATCGCGAGGCTCGGCGTCCGGCTCGGACGCGTCCGGCACCCCGGCATCGAGCACCAGCTGGCCCTTCGGCTCTTTCTTGGGCTCGGGCGGCGGAAGCACGGCCTCGGGCTCCACGGCGACCGGTGGGGGCGGCTCGGCGCCTCCAGGCGGTGTCCCGAGCTCGTCCTCTTCGATGAGGTCAACCGGGATGGCAGTGAGCGGGGGGGGCTCCGGCCCCTCGTCCGGTGGGGTAGAGAGCCAGGTGAAAAGGCCGAAGAGGGCGAGGAGCGGCGTCAGGGGGGTGTGGAGCAGCAGCGAAATCAGGACCAGCCAGCGCATCCGGCGATCCGCCGTGTCGGACTGACCGCGCCACTGGGTCCAGGGTCCCAC
>DASXWF010000826.1:0-4721 GCA_036503835.1 Polyangiaceae bacterium
TGTACGGCGGACCGATGAACACCGTCTACTACGACGACATCGCGATCGGCTACGAGCCGATCGCGTGCCCATAGCCCGCACGCAGCAGCGCAGCGACCTTCATGCAGCGTCAGTTCGGGGGTAGACCCGCCTGGCGCAGGCGCTTCGCCGCATCGCGATTGTTGGGATCGAGCAGCACCGCTTCGCGCCATTCCACCGCGGCCGCGCTCGCGTCGCCGCTCTTGGCGAGCGCGTCTCCGAGCGCGAGGCGCGCCGATGAATTGCGCGGCGAGACCTCTACCGCACGGCGCGCCCAGGCCACCGCGGCGTTCGCGTCGCCGAGCTGCGCGAGCACGTAGGCGAGCCCGACGAGCGAGTTGATGCTGCGCGGCTCGAGGACCGCTGCGCGCCGGAAGTAGCGCTCCGCCATCAGGAGATTGCGGCTGCGGAGCGCGCGATCGGCTTCCTTCACGTCGCGCGCGACGAGCGCACGCCGGCCGGCTTCGCTCCCGGGTTCGAGCCGCGCCGCGGCCATCCAGGCTGCGGCCGCCTCCTGGTGCTCGCCCGTGCGCGCGAGCGCGTCGCCGAGCGTGTCCTTGGCCTTGAGCGCCTGCGGGTCGAGCTCGACCGCGCGGCGCGCCCAGATCGCCGCGTCGTGTCCGTCCCGCGCGAGCAGGAAGACGAGCGCGAGATCCAGCGCGACCTCCGGGTTCTTGTCGTCCCACAGCTGAGCGCGGCACATGGCCGCCTGGGCGGCCTTCAAGTCGCCGCGCACGATCGCCGCCCGTCCGGCGCGGAGCTGCGCCAGCGCCGCGCCGGGGTAGAAGCCCTTCTTCGGCAGGTTGCCCTCGAAGAGCTTCTCGCAATCCGGCGCGTCCGTCCCCGAGCCGTCGGCGAGCGCGTTGGCCGGGGTGCTGGGCGGTGGCTGCGCAGCTGGGGCGGGTGGGCTCGTCACGGGTGCGGGAGATTCGGTGGCAGCTCGAGGCGTGGCGCTGGGTGCGAGCGCCGCTGCGACGTGCGTTTCGGCCGGGGCGCTCGAACCCGAAAACCAACCGCCGAGTTTCCGCGCCCCGACGTAGAGCGTCACGAGGAAGAGTCCCTGGACCGCGGCGATGGCCACGAGCACCGCCGCCGTGTTCGCCGAGATGCGCTTGCCGTGGAGCTTCGAGTCCTGCACCGCGAGCCACGCCGCGAGGGCGTTGAAGCGGCCGCGCCAGCCAGGCACTTCTTGCTCCGGTTGAGCGGCAGCGGGCGGCGCCGCCGGCACGAGCGGCGAGGGCAGCGTCATGGCTGGCGGGTTGTGTTCGTGCGCGGGTGTCGGAACGCCAGCCGTCGTGAAGGCTGGTGGCGCTGCGAACGCCGGTGGCGGAGGCGGCACGTGTACGGGCGCGGGCGCGATCCGCGGGTTCGAGGGCGAGCTCGCGGCCGGCGGCGGCGCGGCGGGGCGCGGAGGCACCGCGACCGGCGCGCCCGGGTGCAGCGCCGGGCGCGGGTTCAGCGGAGCCGACGGTCCGATTTGCACGATGGGCGCCGGGCGCACCGAGGGCGTGACCGGTTCGAGCGCGCTCGCCTGGAACGGCGGGTGGAGCGAGACAGTCCCGGCGGCCGGGATCGACGGCGTGATCGGCGGTGTCTCGGCGTCCGCCATGTTGAGCGCGGCCTCGACCGGCGTCATCACGTTCGCGCTCGCAGGTTGATCCACCGGTTCGATGCGAATCCGACCCGAGCCGAGCACCAGCAACGCGGAGAGCGCGCTGATGCCCGCGAGCGGCTTCGCCTCGGCGTCGCGGGTCTTGCCCTCGGCGCCGACGATGAGGCCGTCGGAAAGATCGAGCGTCAGCTCGACGCGCGGGTTGTCGATGCGCACGCGGAGCGCGTGCGGGCAGGCTTCGAGCGCGCGCAGGCAGCGCGCGGGCCCCGTCACCTCGAGCCGCGTATCGAAAGGCGCCTTGAGCTCGGCGCGTGCTTGCAGCGAGCGCTCCGGTTCGGCGAGGCCCGCGAGCGTCGACTCCAGCCGCTGGATGGCCGGTGCGCCGCGCTGCTCCGGCCAGACTTCGTCCCAGCGCACGACCAGGAGCGACGCCCAGCGCAGCCGCGAATCGCGCCGGATGCGCCGCAGGAGCTCGTAGCCCTCGCCGTGCGCGTGGGTCTCGCCGATCACGAGCACGGTCGGATCCGCCTGGCGTAGCGCCTGCAAGCGCCGCTCGTTCGGGACCAGATCGGTGACCACGACCACGACGCCGCGGCGGCGCAGCTCCTGGGCCACGGCGTCGGCGCGCGGGGTGTCGTCGTCCGCGAGAATCACGCGCAGGCGCTCGATGGAAGGAGTGTTCGCGGTCGCGGGCGGCGACGCGCCGAGCCCGTCGGTCACCGCGCTCGCCTGGCCGCCGAGCTCGTAGCGGAGCGGCTCCGCCTTGACGACGTGCCGGCGCACGCGCCGCACGAAATTGTCCAGGAACTCGGTGAGCGGCCGGCCGCGCCCGAGCACGAGCTTCACGTCCGTGGAGTCACCGCTCTCTGCGGAGAGCGAGTTCACGAGCCCCGAGCGCAGCTGCCGCGAGAGCGCCCCGATGAACTCTTCGAGCGTGGCTTCACCGAGCGCGCCCTGGGAGTCCGTGCCTTGCTCGGGGATCTCACGGGCGAGCCGGGCGACCTGCTCGGCGGTCGCGTCGATGCTGGCGGAGCGGGGGAGCACCGCCGCGGCCCCGTGCCGGAACGCGCTCAGCTTGGAGTCGAGCTCGCTGTCGTCGTGCAGAACGACGACGGGCACCATGAAATTCTGGGAAAGCCCGGCGAGCTTCTGCAGCACCTGGCTGCCGCCGTCCTTGGCGGCCTCACCCATGAGGAGCACCAGGTCCGGCGCGGTGACCACGACCGAATCGACGACGCCGCCGAGCTCCGCCGTCTCCACGAAGACGCGGTGCCGCCCGAGCGCCGCCTGGAACGCGGGCGTGAACCGCTCACCCGCTCCGACCAGGAGCACCGTGGGCTCGATGCCGTCGCGGGATGGCCCCATGTGCCCTGCAATCATCGCGCACTCTCTCGCCTTTGTCAGTGGCCGCTCGGCCTGCCGATTTTCGTACGTTTCGGCGGCAATGGAAATCGAGCGTGCGCGCCCGGAAACCCCGCGGTGCCGCGCGGTGCGAGCTTCGCACCCATCCGCGCGGCTTTCACTACAGCATTCGGGCCCGCGGGCGACCGCCGGTCAGCGGGCGGCCCGGCGATAGCTCACCTTCGAAAGCGCTTCCTCGACGAGGCTCACCCTCGCGCGCAGGTCGCCCTCCAGCTCGGCGACCAGGATCAGACGGTGGGCGAGCACGTGCGGCGCGACGCTGCGCACGTCGTCGGGCGTGACGAAGCCCCGGCCGCCGAGCACCGCGGAGGCCTTGGCGGCCCGGAGCAGGCCGAGCGAGGCGCGCGGTGATGCGCCGAGCACCACGCGCGGGTGCTGGCGGGTGAATTGGCAGAGCGCGACCGCGTAGGCGAAAAGATCCTCTTCCACGTGCACGCGTGCCGCGATCGATTGCAGCTGCAGGGCGTCGGTCGGCGAGAGCACGACGTAGGGCGCCGGCGGCGCGATGCCGTGCGTGCGGAGCATCGCGATTTCGTCCTTTTCCGCCGGGTAACCCATCTGCACGCGCACGAGGAAGCGATCGATCTGCGCCTCCGGCAGGGGATAGGTGCCCTCGAGGTCGATCGGGTTCTGCGTCGCGAGCACGAAGAACGGGTCGGGGAGCTCGAAGCGATCGCCTTCGATCGTCACCTGGCGTTCCTGCATCGCTTCGAGCAGGGCCGACTGCGTCTTCGCGGGCGCGCGGTTGATCTCGTCCGCGAGCACCACGTTCGCGAAGATGGGACCGGCCCGCAGCGCGAACGAGCCGTCGCGCGGATTCAGCACGTAGGTGCCCGTGATGTCGGCCGGCAAGAGGTCGGGCGTGAACTGTACCCTCCGCACGCTGCAGCCGAGCGTGGTGGCGAAGGCCTTCACGAGCGTGGTCTTGGCGATGCCGGGCACGCCTTCGAGCAGCACGTGTCCGCGCGCCAGCAGCGAGACCAGCATCATGTCCACGGCGCTGGCGTCGCCGAGGTACACGCGACCCACCTCGCGGCGCACGCCGTCCAGGCGCTCGCGCGCAGCCTCGATCTCGTTGACTTGCAGGGCGTGCATCAGCCGCTGCCTCTACGCTCGTCGATCTCCGTCAGGATCTCCATCATCTTCTGATGGAGCTCGACCAGCCGCGGCTCGGCCATGCGCAGCCGCCGGTTCTGAGCCAGAAACGCCTGCCCGCGATCGAGCTCGCGCAAGAGCTCCCGGAGGGCCGCCATGGGTCCCGGACCGAGCACCCCCCGTGCAGCCACCTCGTCGGCGAGCCGGGCGGAGGCAGCGCGCGGGTCCACGCCGAGCCGCTCGGCCAGGGCTTCGACGAGCGCGCTCCGGATCTCACCGAGCACGAGCGCTCGGTCCGTCGTCGGCGCGGCGAGTACGGCGGCACGTCCCGCCACTCCTCCCTGCGCGACGAGCGGCGACCCGAGCGCAAAGCGCGGTACGTAGCGCCGGTACGCGCGGAGCGCGTGCTCGAGCGCCCAGACCAGCGCGACCGCGAGCGCGAGCGCCGACAGGCCGAGCGCGATCGGACCGGAGAGCCCGTTCTCGCGCGCGTCGCGCAAGGCGTCGCGCAGGCCGTCGATGGCCTCCCGCGCCTCACGAGCGGGCCCGGGTGCCCCGCCGAAGTGTCCACGCC
>DASXWF010000827.1:0-3012 GCA_036503835.1 Polyangiaceae bacterium
GACGCGACGTACTTCCCGAAGCAGGCTACGCGCGAAATGGCGCGAGAGCGCGTGCTGAAGGAACCTGACGTTCGAGATTGCGGGACCTTGCTCGGCCTGCGTCTGCGTCGAGAGCTCGCGCTGCTCGGCTTCGCCGTCGCATTCTCGGTCGCACCCTCGGCGCACGCGCGGCGCATGGGCATCCAGGCCGCGGGCTGCTGGGCCTGTCACGGCACCACCTATCAATCGACGGTCACGCTGGCGCCCGATCACGAGCCGATCCTACCGGGCGAGACCGTCAAGTTCATGGCGACCGTCAGCTGGGAACACATCGCGGTCGGCGGCATCTTCGTGCTCGCACCCGAGCTCGGTGAGCTCTTCACCGAGTCCGGCCAAGGCCTGACACTCTCGGACGGCCACTTGACCCACTCGTCGCCGAAAGCGGCCGTCGACGGCAAGGTCACCTTCGAGTTCTGGTGGAAGGCCCCGGAGCAACCGGGCGCGCTCCTGCTCGGCGCGTACGCCCTCGCGGCGAACAACGATCGCCGGAACAGCGGTGACGCTGCCGGCCAGGGCTACGTGAACCTCGTCTTCGGCTGCGAGCCGAAAGACTTCTTCTACGACGGCGACAAAGACGGACACGGCACGCCCGACCCAACCATCGCCGACAAATACGTGAGCTGCGCCGATCAACCCGCGCCGCAAGGCTACGCGCCGCTCGGCGACGACTGCGACGATCGTCACGAGAAAGTCTTCCCGGGCGCTCCCGAGCGCTGCAACGACGAAGACGATAACTGCAACGGCGAAGTCGACGAGAACACTTCGCCCGAGCCCCTCTGGCCCGATCCCGACGGCGACGGCTTCTACACCGCCGGCGCCACCGACACCATCATCGGGTGCCTGCCGCTCGAGGGCTACGCGGTCGAGCCCGGCGATTGCGCTCCCGACGACGCCACCCGTTTTCCCGGCGCCGAGGAAGTCTGCAACGGCTTCGACGACGACTGCGACTTCAACGTCGACGAATACGTCCGCCCGCGCTGCGGCGTCGGCCGCTGCGAGCGCGAGTCGGTGACGTGCGAGCCGGAAGACTGCCGCGCCGCCGACCCGATCTCGGAAATCTGCAACGGCCTCGACGACGACTGCGACGGAGAGGTCGACGACGAAGAACCCTGCGGCGACGACCGCGTCTGCCTCGGCATCAAGTGCGTGGCCGTCGAGGGCGCGGGCGGAGCTCCCGAGCCCGACGGAACGGGCGGCAGCTCGGCGGAGTCGTCGAGTGGCGCTTCGGGAGGAACGACGGCCGCACGTTCGGGCTCTGGAGCCAGCTCGAGCGAAAACCCAGGAGGTGCGGCGAGCGAAGTGCCCACCGGCGGTGGAGACAGCGAACCTGGAGAGCCGGGGCCCTCGGGAAGCGAAGGCCAACCGAGCGATCCGGTTGCGGTCACTCCGGCGCTGAAGTCGGGATGCGGTTTGGCACGCGGTGAGCGGTCGCTCGCGTCGGCGTTCGGAGCGGCGTTCCTGTTTCTTCTCCTCCAGCGCCGGCGTGGGGCAAGAAGCTACGCTCGTTCCGCGTGAACTCCGTGCGAAACTCCGGAGATGGCAAGCGCTCCTCGGGTCACGGAGATCACCTGGGAAGCCCCGCACTCGACGCTGCGCCTGCGGCGCCCTGCTCCGGGACTGGTCGTGCTCGTGATCTCGGGCACCGACATCGGTGAGCATGGCAGCGGCCCGTTCGAAGAACTGGCGCAAGAGCTCGAGCGAGGCCCCTTCACCCTGTTCGTCGACGCCAAAGACTCACGTGGCGTGACGATCGAAGTGAGCAGCGAGTGGTGCCGCTGGCTCGGGCGGCACCGCTCGTCGCTGCACGGCGTCCACATGCTCACGGGCTCCCCGTTCGTCCACATCACGGCGAGCTTCGTTCGCAACTTCGCCGAACTGGGCGATCTGATGCGCATTTACACCGATCCAACCCAGTTCGAACGAGCGCTCGCCGTCACGCTTCAGCGCGCGGCCGTCTGACCTTTCGCTCAACCCTTCGGTGCGCTGGCCATCCGCCGCACGATCTCGTCGTGCGAAACGATCTCGACGATCGCGCAAATCGTCCAATGATTGCCGCTCGAGTCCCGGACCGTCGCGGCGCGGTACCCCCAAGGTTGCGTCTGCGGCTCCTTGAACGAAGTCGCCCCCGCCTCGAGCGCGCGCTTGTACGTAGCGTCGACCGCCTTCCCGTCCGTGACGTAAAACGAGAACGCTGCGGGCATCGGTTCCCAACCGTGCATCGGCTCGCCACACATCACGACCGTGTCGCCGATGAGCACCTCCGCGTGCATGACCGTGCCGTCCGGTCCGTCGTACTGATCGACGACCTTGGCGCCGAACGCCTTCTCGAGAAATCCGATGACCTTGGCCGTTCCGCGGACGATGAAGCTCGGGGTAATCGCATGGTGACCAACGGGGCGAAGATTCGACATGAGTTCCTCCTTCGGTCCGGGGGGCGCGAGATACCGTTCCCGCACGCCCTGGACACCGGTAAGAACTAGTTCCCGCCCCTGACAGGAGTCTGTCAGGAATGTCCGATGCGCGGAAAAAGCGCCGGCAGCGCGTGACCTGCCAGCCGGCTGGACAAGGGGTGCATCGGGCTCGCCGGCGCCGCTTGGCGCAGGTGCGACGGAGCGGGGACGGCGTGGTATGAGACCGCACAGCACGATCGAGCATCAAATACGCACGAGTGGCGGAATTGGCAGACGCGCCGGATTTAGGTTCCGGTACCGCAAGGTGTGGGGGTTCAAGTCCCTCCTCGTGCACAACGTTGGAATGATTGGGGAAGGGGATGACGTTCGAGCGGGGGTCGTTTTCGGCTTGGCCCACCCTTTGGCCCGTCGCCAGCGCCTCGGCGCGGTCGCGGTGCCCGACCTCCGCGCTGCGCCACGCCATTCTTCCCCCGTTTGTTCGTCAGCGAACTCGCGCGTCCGGGTTTCCGCACCGGACCACGGAAGGCGCGACAGGTAAGCTCGGAACGTTCGAGCGAATCGG
>DASXWF010000828.1:0-6758 GCA_036503835.1 Polyangiaceae bacterium
TGGGTGCGGCGTCGCGCCAGACCGACTCGGCCCAGCGTGTCGTCGAAGTCGAGCTGCGAAACCATGTGCGCGAGCTTGGTGCCGGCGATCGCCGCGCCAAGCGACAGTAGTGCCTTCTTCATGACCTTTCACCTCCTTGGGGTGGTGCGCTCGAAGGTGCAAGCCGCGAGCCAAACGCGAGCTCGAACCTAAGCGACTTGGTACGGTCAGTGCATTCGCGAACGGTGTGGCGAGTCCCGCTCCCCGCGAACCAGCGTCGCTCGATCCTCTCGCGGCTTCCACGCGCGTCGTGGAGAGCGCCGTGGAGCTTGCGCGCGCCGAGCTCAGGCTCGCGCTGACGCGTACGGGGGTGCTCGCGGCGCGCGCGTTCGGAGTGCTCGTCGTGGTCGCGATCGCGATGCCGTTCGTGCAGGTCACGCTGGCTCTACTGGCGCTGGCGCCGCTGATCGGCGCCCTGAAGAGCCCGTTCTACGCCGTGCTGGCTGTGGCGATACCGCTGCTGATCAGCGGACTTTCTGCGGTTTTCTTGGTGCGCGCGGTGCGCGCGCTGAAGCGCGATTGGAAAGCACTCGCGCGAGGAGAATGAACGATGACGGTGCGAAGCGTTTCTCTGGACGAGCTCGAATCGGGACCCAGTCCGAAACTGGCGGAGGCCGAGCGTGAGGTGGCTCTCGCGCAGGCAAAGTTTCGCGAGGAACTCCGGAGCGTATCGCGGGCCGGCGAACGGATCACGACGACCATCGTGAAGAGCGCTCGGCCTGTTTTGATTGGCGTGGCGGTCGTCACCGGCGTGGGGCTCATGGTGACACTGTGGCGCTCGCGCCGGCGCGGGAGCACGCTGCGGTCGGCGCTGCCGGTGCGCGCGGGGGCGCCCGCACGACCGTTCTGGTGGGAGCTCGGGCGCGCCGCGGTCGTCGCGCTCGCCTCGAGCGCGGGCAGGCACCTCGCCGGCAAGCTCGCCGAACAGATCCGGCTGGAGACCGAAATGCGCGCGTCCATCCCCGAGGAGGGCCCGCGCCCTCCCGCGGATTCCTGAGGACGACGCCGGTCCCCTTCTCGTCACTTCCACCCCCCAAAAATACAGGAGATCCCTCATGCAGAGTCCCCGTTCAGCGCGACCCTCGGCCCCGATCCGGGCTCGAAAGCTCGCGATCCTGGCGCTCGCGCTCGCTGCGTTCGTGTGTGCGAGCCGCACGGCTCATGCGCAGAACGAGTTTTCGATCGACGCCGAGGCCGCTTTCCCCTCCGACGACGAACACGGCAACGGCTGGGGCCTCGGAGCG
The DNA here is from genome assembly GCA_036503835.1 of Polyangiaceae bacterium. Taxonomy (GTDB): domain Bacteria; phylum Myxococcota_A; class Polyangia; order Polyangiales; family Polyangiaceae; genus PMG-095. The sequence continues at coordinate 1,284 of DASXWF010000828.1, forward strand.
CGTTTCGGACACGAGTGGGATCTGGTGCTGCTGTACGTGACGCCCGAGCTCGGCGTGAACTATCACTCGTTCGGCGGCGCCACGGACGCCGAGACCTTCGCCGTCGTCGGCGGCGGTCGCGTGGGGATCGGGTTCGTGCTCGAGCCGAGCGCGTTCCTGCACGCCGGCGTCGGTCACTTCGGCTACGACACGCTGACGCGCGAGGTCTCGCAGACGTCAATCGCGTACGAGATGGGGCTCGCGTTGGACCTGACGATCCTGCCCGTGATCGATCTCGGAGCGCACGCGTCGTGGGCGGGCGTCGCCGGTGACGACGACGTGGACCCGCTCTCCTGGTTCGCCGTCGGCGGTCACATCACGTTCGAGTTCGGCGGCGACAAGGACGAATGACGGCGCCGGGCCTCTCCGTATGCCGCTCAGGATTGGGTGACGGCAGAGCGCAGCCTGAGCACGGTTCCGCCGCCGGAATCGCGCTTTTCCAGCGTGACCTGGCCGCCGTGCCGGCGCGCGATCGCGAAGCACAGAGAGAGCACCTGCAGTTGATCGGCGCCGCTCTGCTGCCAGTCGTCGGGAGGCTCGAGACGATCGATGCGCCCGCGTGGAGTGTCCATGCCCGGCACGTCGAGCTCGAACTGGATCGCTCCGGGGGGTGCGAGCGAGATGGCGAGCGCGATCGCCGCGCCGTCCTTCGCGCTGCGCATCGCGAGCGAGAGCAGGCTCGTCAGCACGAGGATCGTGGGACTGCCGTCGAGGTTCGCTTCCGGAATGGACTCGCCGTCGAGCGAGAGCGCGAGCCCGCGATCGCTCGCAATCGGACGACAGATGGCGAGCGTCTCTTCGACCACGCGCGCAACCGACCACGGCTCGACGGGCGCTTCGGGAACCGTCAGGTATTCGATCAATCCACGGATGCGTTGCGCGAGTCGTTCGACTTGCTCTTCGATGCGCTTAGCGTTCTCGAGCGCGTTCTCGGAAGTCGGGTTCGTGCGGATGAGCGAGGCACGCCCTGCGATCACGTGCAGCGGCGTGCCGATCATGTGACCCAGCACCGAAGCGACGAGCCCCGCGATCGCGCGACGCTCGCGCTGTCTCAGGTCGTCGAGCAAAGCGAGCTGTCCGTCGGAAGCGGGCGCCGTCGAATCCACTTCGTACATTCTCGCGCGCCGCGGGTCTGCGGTCGATTGAGGCAGAGTTCCCCGGGGTGTGGCGAAATGTCACGATCGTGCTAGGAAGGCCATCGATATTACCCGAGAAATTCGAACGTCGAACTTTGGCACGGGTGCTGCTTCCCGCCCCGCCACGATGTCCACGGAAATCCAGACTCCAGAACCCTCACGCCAGGCTGCCAGTGCGCTAACGACGCCGGCAATCCTGGTCGCCGACGACGATCGCGACATGTGCGAGCTCGCTGAAGCGAGCCTGCGCCGCCGCGGCTACGACGTAACTTGGAAGCTTTCACCGGCCGAAGCGCTGGATGAGCTCGAGCGACAGGACTTCGCCGTCTTGCTGGTCGACATCCACATGGAAGGGATGAGCGGCCTCGAGCTGTGCCGTACCGCGCTCACCAAGCGGCCCGACGCAGTGGTCGTGGTGATGACGGGCTTCGGAACGCTCGAGCACGCCATCGGCGCGATGCGCGCCGGCGCTTACGACTTCATCACGAAGCCGCTCTCGATGGATGCGCTCGCGATGGCCGTCGATCGCGCCTCGCGCCATCGCGCCATGAACGACGAGCTCAAGCGGCTGCGCCGCCGCGTCGATCAGCGGGAGCTGCCGAACATCGTCGGGCGCAGCGAATCGGTGCGGCAAATGGCCGACATCGTCGATCGCGTCGCCGAGACCGACACGAACGTGCTCATCACGGGCGAGAGCGGCACCGGTAAGGAGCTCGTCGCGCGCGCGATTCACGAGCGCAGCGGGCGGCGCGGGCCGTTCCTGGCCGTCAACTGCGCGGCCCTGCCCGAGACGCTGCTCGAGAGCGAGCTCTTCGGACACGCGCGCGGCGCCTTCACGGACGCGCGCGCGGCACGCAGCGGTCTGTTCGTGGAAGCCGATCAGGGTACGCTCCTCCTCGACGAGATCGCGGAGATGCCCCTCGGTATGCAGGCCAAGATGCTGCGCGCGCTCCAGGAGCGGAAGGTGCGACCGCTCGGAACGGGACAGGAAGTTCCCTTCGACGCCCGCATCGTCGCCGCCACCAATCGCAACCTCGAGGCAGAGGTCGAGGCCAAGCGCTTCCGCGAGGACCTCTACTATCGCATCAACGTGGTGCGCATCGACGTTCCGCCGCTCCGCGCGCGCGCGAACGACACGCTGGTCCTCGCACAGCATTTCCTCGAGCGCGCTGCGGCGCGCAGCGGCAAGCAGGTGACGCGCCTCGGCCAGCTCGTGGCCGAGAAGCTCACCGACTACGACTGGCCCGGCAACGTGCGCGAGCTCGAAAACTGCATGGAGCGCTCGGTCGCGCTCGCTCGCTTCGACGAGATCACGGTCGAGGATCTGCCCGAGAAGATCCGCCGCCACCAGCCTACCGAGTTCCACCCGACGAGCAGCGATCCGATGGAGCTGCCCTCGATGCAGGACGTGGAAGATCGACACTTGCGTCGCGTGCTCGCCGCCGTCGGCGGGAACAAGACGCTCGCCGCGAAGATCCTGAAGCTCGATCGACGGACGCTCTACCGGAAGCTGAAGCAGCAGGCTTAGGGCTCGGACGCCCCGGGCGCCGGTGAATCACCAGCTGGCGCCGGGGCGAGTTCGCGAAGTGGCGCGGGTTTTGGCGCGGCAGCGGCGTTGCCGCGGGTGACGTTGCTAGCCGGGCCCCTCCCTTCGTTGCTCGCAACCTGGCGGTACGGTGGCTCGAAGAGCGCCCAGCCGTGGGCATCGATCCGGATGGGTGCGTGATCGAGCCGCCGCCGCCAGGTGCCGGCGGGCAAGGAGCGGGAAGGTGGGGAGACAGAGCGGCTGCTTCCCGGAGCTCGCCGCCCTGCGCTCGATGCCGTGAGCCTCAGCGACCGCTGAACGCCGGCGGGTCGCTCGCCGGAAATGAGGCCCACGACGCCTGATCGACCTCGTCCCGCGCGCGGCTCCGGCTCGGCGGCAGCTCGTCCGCGCGCCGCCGCAACCAGCGGGCGATCGCCCTGCGATCGACCCTCTTTGCCAGCAGCAGGAGCCCGCCTGCCGCGATCCCGGAGCCGAGGCGACCGCCGACGGCCATGCCGGCGGATACGGCCAGGACTCCGAGCACGATCGGAATGAAGCGCTTGCGCGCGATGCGCGCCTCGGTCTTCTTGGCCGCGCGAACGATGTCGAAGGTCCGCGTGGCTCCGGGATGGCGGCTGCTCATGGCTCAGAGCGTCTTCAGGAAGTCGTCGACGTCGCGCTCCGCCTGGTCCTTCTTCCAGCCGTAGCGCTGCTGGATGCGACCGACGAGCATTTCTTTCTTGCCCGCGATCACGTCGAAGTCGTCGTCGGTGAGCTTGCCCCACTTGGCGAGCAGCTGACCCTTCGATTCCCGCCACTTGCCAGCGATTTGGTCCCAGTTCATTCGATTCTCCTTGGCTGCTTGCCGGAGCCGAATTGCTCCGGTGTCACCGGTTACTGCAGGTCGCGTGCCAGGGGTCTGGGGCGGAACGCGGACCAAAATGCGTGATTTCGTGGGGCGATGCGTCACGCCGTGGAGCGCAAGCGAGCCACACCGAGCCGAACGCGAACATGGCGCTTGCGGCCGTCGTCGACGAGTACGACCGCATGATCCGGGGCGACCCTGCCGCCGACCTCCACGCGCTCGACCGTGGTGCCGAGGCCGTCCGGATTTTCGACGACGATGTTGAGCTCGCTCGTGCCGTAGCGGTAGTCGATCTCGAAGCGCTGCCAGGCGCGCGGAACGCACGGCGTGATGAACAGGCGATCGCCGGCGCGCTTCAGGCCGAGCAGCTCCTCGACCAGGATGCGATACATCCAGCCCGCGGACCCCGTGTACCAGGTCCAGCCGCCGCGCCCGAAGTGGCTCTCGTGGGCGTACACGTCCGCCGCGACGACGTAAGGCTCCACGGCGTAGCGCACGGCGTCTTCGCGCGTCTCGGCGTGATGGATCGGGTTCAACAGCGAGAACAGGCGGTAGGCGCGCTCGCTCTCGCCGAGCCGCAAGAGCGCCTGGAGCGTCCAGAGCACGCCGTGCGTGTACTGGCCGCCGTTCTCGCGAATGCCCCGCGGGTAAGAGCGAATGTAGCCGGGATCGGGCTCCGCGTGCTCGAAGGGCGGCCAGAGCAGCAGCATCAGCCGCGCGTCCTCGCGGACGAGCAGCGCCTCGGATTCGTGCAGGGCGAGCGCGGCGCGCGATCGGTCGCCCGTCTCGGCGAGCACCGCCCACGACTGCGCAATCGCGTCGATGCGGCACTCCGGAGCGCGCTGCGTCCCGAGCGCGGTGCCGTCGTCGAAGTAGGCGCGCCGGTACCAGGTACCGTCCCAGCCGTGCGCCTCGATGGCGCGCGTGACTCGCTGAGCCTGCTCTTCGCAGCGCGCGGCGCGCGTCCCGTCGCCGCGCGAGCTTGCGAGGCGCGCGAACTCGCGCAACGTCTTCACGAGGAACCAGGCCAGCCAGACGCTCTCGCCGCGGCCCTCCTGGCCGACGCGGTTCATGCCGTCGTTCCAGTCGCCGCCGCGCATCAGGGGCAAGCCGTGGCTGCCCGCGGTGCTGCCCGCGTCGAGAGCGCGCACGCAGTGTTCGTAGAGCGAAGCGGCTTCGGGCGCGTGCGCCGGCGTGCTGTAGAGATCCTCTTCCTCGGGTTTCAGCGCGCGCTCCGTGAGGAAGGGAACGGGCTCGTCCAGCACGGCCGCGTCTCCCGTGGTCCGTACGTATTCAGCGGTGGCGAAGGGCAACCACAGCATGTCGTCCGAGCAGCGGGTGCGGACGCCGTCCCCCGTCGGCGGATGCCACCAATGCTGGACGTCGCCCTCGACGAACTGGCGTGAAGCCGCCCTGAGCAGGTGCTCGCGCGCGATGCCGGGCCGCGCGTGCAACAGCGCCAGCACGTCCTGCACCTGGTCGCGGAAGCCGTAGGCGCCGCTCGATTGATAGAAGCCGGAGCGCGCCCAGATCCGGCAGCTCAAGACCTGGTAGAGCAACCAGCGGTTGACGAGCAGGTCGAACGACGCGTCCGAGGTCTTCACGCGGATCGCCCCGAGCAGGTTCTGCCAGTTCGCGACGCACTCCTCGAACGCCCGCTCGACGTTCGATTCCTGGCAGTAACGCTGCGCGAGGGCGACGGCGGACTCCCGGTTCTCGCCGTGGCCGAGCACGAAGGTGACTTCGCCGCTCTCGCCCGGATCGAGGACCAGGTGCACGTCGAGCGCGCCGCACGGATCGAGCCCGGCGCCGGCGCGGCGCGCGAGCTCGCCGCGCTCCACCGCCGCAGGTCGCTCTCGTGTCCCGGAGAGACCGAAGAACTCCTCGCGGCTCGCCGTGAAGGCGTGCAC
>DASXWF010000829.1:0-3419 GCA_036503835.1 Polyangiaceae bacterium
GAGCTCGTCACGAGCATGAAATGCGCAAGGCGCATGCGCAGCGCGCCGGCAAAGACGGTCGACGCTTCGGCGAGCACCGGCACGCCGCGACAAACGATCAGCACCAGCGCGCCGAAGCGCTGGTGGAGCCGCTCGGCCCGCGCGAGCTCCGCCGCGCCCACCACGCGCAGCGCCAGCGCCGCGCCCCCGTAGCGCCCGACCGCATAGCCGAGCAACGCTGCCGCGGTCAGCCCGAGCCACACTACGGTTCCGCCGAAAATTCCGCCGAACGCCGCCACCGCGCCCGCCGCGACGAAGCTCGACGGAATGGGCAAGAACAGATCCGCCGCGAGCAACCCGACGACCAGCGCGCCGAGCCAGGGTCGACTTCCCGGCTCCGACAACAGGCGGCGGGAAGCATCGAACACCGCGCTCTCGCCGAGCAAGAAAGGCACGAGGATGAGCGCGAGCAGGAGCACGGCCAACACGGTCCAGCCAGCAGCACGCGATAACTTCACGCTCGCCATCCTAGTCGCGATGTGCAGTACCGTGCTCTTGCCCCGCGCCCCTGCGCGCACTCCCCGCCCCTTGCCCCCTCTACCCGAAGACGCGCCGAAAAGAAATTAGAAGAAGTTAAGGCTCGTTCGTATTTCTCGGACTCGCGAACGAATGTGTCGCGAACGCCGCGAGCGACAAGCCAGAAACGCTCACTCGATCTCGCTCAGTCCGCCGGTCGTGAGGCTCGGATCGGGCTGAGTGCCGAAGCTATTCACGTCGCTCTGACCGAACGCCTGGGCGATCGAAACGAGCAGGTGATTGTTGGGCCTCTCGGCCTTTTCGGTGCACCACTCGTTGCTCGGGGGACAGTCGGCGGGCAGCTTGATTCGCCGCCCCATCCTGAATTTTCCGTTGGCGCCGCCCGCGAGCAGCGTGGGCACGTTGCGGGTGCTGTGCACGGCCGGGTTCCCCATGTCCGAGGAGACATAGATCAGGGTGCTGTCCAGGGCCCCGAGCTCGTCGAGCTTCTGCATCAGGCGGGCGACCTTGCCGAACGAGTAGCGGTTCATCTTCGCGAGCGGGAGCCAGGTGCTCGAGCTGCCCGCCGCCTGATGACCGTCGTTGCCGACCGTCGAAGGCGAGTAGGTGTGCGCGACGCCGCCGTGATTGTCCGCCGGCAACCCGAGCGGATTCGACGCGTACGAAAGGTCGTTCATGAACAGCGTGGCAAAGCGCGTGATGTCGCAAGCCAGCGCCTGCGCGAGCACGTCGATGTGGGCGTCGGTGATGGCGTCGAAGTACTGCTCGCCCTGGTTGTACTGCTTGAGCTTGGGGAAGCGAGCGACGTCGGGCTCGGCGGGTAGAGCGCAGAGCGCGCCGTTCGTGTCGTGCGCCTGAAACTGTTTTTCGAGCTCGTCGAGGGCGGTGAGGTGCTGATCGAGCTTCAGCTTCTCGCTCGCGCCGAGCCGCGTGCGCAGCCGGTTCACGTCCGCGCGCACGTAGTCGACCACGCCGTTGCCGAGCAGGTTCTGGCGTGCGACCTCGGCTTCGGCCTCGGGATCGCCGGGCGGCGCGAAGCCCCGGAAGAGCTGCTGGAAGGTCTGCACCGGATCGATGATTTTCGGCAGCGGCTCGCCGCCCGGGCCGAACGAGAGCGTGACGCCCGTCTCGAGAGAATCGACGCCGACGCCGAGCGCGATGCTCGAGAGGCGTGTCTCGCTGCCGAGCCCGCGCTCGACCGCGAGGAACTGGTCGAGCGACGAGTTCGAGGGCTTGCCCGCGATGCGGCTGCCCGTGAGGATCGAGCCGCAGGTCTCGTGGCCGTTGGCGCCGGACAGCAGCTCGACGCCCTCGACCACCAGGATCTTGTCCTTGAAGGACTTGCCGTAGGTCGCGGCGTCGTCGAACGGCTCGAGCGAGCAGTTCGGGTAGGTGATGTCGAAGTCGGTTTCGGTTTCGGTTACGGCGGCCCCGGTACCGCGCTGCCCGAGCGCCCAGTACTCCGCGGCGATGCCGTGCGGCATGTAGATGGTGACGAACTTCAGCGGCAGCTCGGCGCCCTGTGCGTGCGCGACGTTGTTCTCGAGCAAGCGATAGCAGGGCAGCGCGGCGAAGCCGGCCCCCACGGCCCGCAGGAAGGAACGGCGCGTGGCGCGATGTCGGCGGTTCACGGTTGTGCCCTCCGGTACTGAAAGAGCGGGCTGGCGATGAAGGTTCGAATGGAGTTCACGATGCTTCCGGGCTCGGCGTTCGGATCGCGCTTCCACGCCTCGACGAACGCGTCCTCGCTCGGCACGAAGGTTTCGCCGCTGGTCGCGGCGACCGAGCGGAACAGGTGGCGGGCGAAGCACGCGCGCACGACGGCGCTCTCGGCGAGGGCGGCCGCGAGCTCGGCGCTGTCCGCGATCTCCCCCGAGAACTCGAAGCCGAGCGTGTCCGGAACCTCGGTGACCGTGTTCACCGGCTTTCCGTTCTCCGTCTCGCGGTAGCGCCCCGCGCCGTCGAACGCCTCGAAGCTGAAGCCGAGAGAGTCGATCTCGAAGTGGCAGCCGACGCACGCGGGGTTGTTGCTGCCGTGGAGGTTCTCGAAGCGCTCGCGCGTGGTGCTCGTCTCGTCGGGCGGCGGCGGCGGCGGGATGTTCGGGATGTTCACGGGCGAGGCCGGCGGTCTGCAGGCGAACCGCTCCATCACCGCGACGCCACGGAACACCGGGGCGCTCTCCGAGGCGTGGGCGTAGACCGAAAGGAACGCGCCCTGATTCAGGATTCCGCGACGCGTCGTCCCGGCCAGCGAAACGCGCTGAAACCCGGTGCCGCCGGGGTTCGTGAGGCCGTAGTAGCCGGCGAGCGTCGAGTCGACCATCGTCCAGTCGGCGCCGAGCAACTCTCCGACCGTTCCGTAGTGGTCGCCGATCGCGATCGCGGCGATGAACGCGTCCGCCTCGCCCGCCATCGCGGTGCGGACCTCGGGCGTGAAGTCCCGGTAGACCATCGTGTCTTTGCCGGTTTCGAGGATGCGGTCGACGCCGAGCCACTCGCGCACGTGCCGGAGGACGGTCGCGTCGGCGGCGGCGCCGCTCTCGATCAGGCGCGTGGCGGCGTCCAGGCGCCCCGCCGGCGTGTCGAGCGCGCCGGACGCGGCGGCGGCGAGCAGGCCGGCGTCCGGCGGCTGCGCGGTGAGCAGGTACGAGAGCTGAGAGGCGAGCTCGTGCGGAGCGAGCTTGAAGCGATCCCCTCCGCTGCCGTCGCCGAGCTCGGTCAGGTAGAGAAAGCCGGCGGACTGCAGCAGCGTGCGGATCACGAGCGCGATGCCGTCGGCGTACGTGGCGTCCGTGGCGCCCAGGCGATAGACGGTGAGCAGGCCGCTCTTCTCGTCGGGCTCGAGCGGCCGGCGGTAGGCGCGCGCGCCGAAGGCATCGATGAAGGTCTGCGCGCAAACTTCG
>DASXWF010000830.1:0-3910 GCA_036503835.1 Polyangiaceae bacterium
ACGAACGAGATCCTGGCGGCAACCCGCGCCTCGCGACCTCGCTTGCTCCGGGCGAGTACTCCAAGAGTACGTACGTGGAGCGCGCTTCGGAGCGCGACTTCTTTTACGTACTCGAGCGCTAGATGATCGGGCCCTCGCACAAGCTCGCCAGCCCGAACGTCGTCGCCTCGATTCCGGACGCGTTCTGAATCGAGATCAACAAATCGTTGTTGTTCCGCCCGCCCGCGTCCACGACGCGCCCCGTCTCGAACGCGCCCGCGCCCTGTCCCGCGAAGAGGAAGGGGATGTCTCTGAGGTAGTGGCCGTTCGAGCTGTCGCTCCAGCATTCCATGCCCAGCAGGATCGAGCTGTTGAAGAGAGCGGTCTTTCCGCCGCCGTCGTCGATAGTTTTCAGAGCCGCCAGCAGGCGCGCGAATTTTCCGGCGAAGTAGCCGCCCATGATGTTCTGGCCCTCCACGTCGTCGCTGTGTTCGAGGGTGTGATGCGCGCGGTCGACGCCCTGGCTCGGCCAGCGGTGCCCGCTCGAAGCTCCCGACATGGTGAGCGTCACGACGCGGGTGAGGTCCCACTCGAACGCGAGCTTGACGAGGTCGATCATCTGATCGGCCACGGGTGAAAGGTCGTCGCAGTCGTTTTCGTTTTGGGCGTTGCCCGTCGGTTTGGTCGAGCTCGGGCAGGCCATGGTTCCGCCGCCGGTCCCGCCCCCGGAGAGTCCGTCGAGCTCGGCTTGGGTCGCCCGCTCGACGTCGCGCCAGCCGTCGACCAAACCCTCGAGCTTTTGGGCATGCGCCGCGTCCATGCCGAGCGCGTTCTTGGCGTCGGCGATGTCGGCCAGCCTGAAGTCGATCAGGCTCTGCTTTCGCTCGAGGGCGGCGCGTAGCTCGCTCGTGTCGGTCTCCGGCTGCTGGGAGTCACCGGAGCAGATCGCGTTGATCCTCTGCATCAGGGACGTGTAGACCTGCCCCGCGTCCTGCACCGGCTCGATCGCGTTGCCGTACTGTGAGTCGCCGGACTCGCGCTTGCGGTACGAGACGTAGCGCTGGCCGAGTCCCACGTCGTCGGCGTCGGAGTGCGCGCCGGCGCCGAGGTGGAGGCTCGCGAACGGGAGCGCCGCAAGGGCGGAAACCGTCTGGTAGTGGTTGGCGATGGCGATGTCGATCGACTCGTGATCGGTGTACGCGTAGTACGAGTCGTTCCTCGAGTAGTGGTAGCTGTTGCCCGTCGAGCAGCCGATGAGTCCCGCGGCGTGTTCTTCCTGGTAGCCGTCGGTCTTCGGTGATCCGCCGTGGATGCTCATCTTGGAGAACAGGATGATGTCGGCGGCGTGAGGGGCGAGCGCCGAGAGCGGTTCGGGCAGGGCGTCGATCGAGGTGGTGGGGCTGATGGTCGGAGAGTGGAACGACGGCCCCTTGAAGAAGTGCACGAAGCGCGGCGCGCCACCGAAGGTGCCGCCCGCCGCGAGGCCCATCGATCTCGCGATGGGCATCAGCAGGAACGCCAGCGGTCCGAAGCCCTTGATCAGGTCTCGCCGAGTGATTCCGCGCCGTAGCTTCATGGGGACTCCGTGCGCTGTGAAAACGTCGTCGAGCTCGCGAGGGTCCGCAGCATCCCGAGCATGTTTTGATCGCCGTCGACGGCGAACTCCTCGAACATGCGCCGCAAGACGGGGTCGTCGACCGTGGTCTCGTCGCGGCCGACGTAGTAGCGGAACAGCTGCCGCGCGAAGCATTGCTGGAAGCGCCAGGAGCGCGTGAAGGTGCGCAGCGCTTCGACCGGCGAGTCGGTGCTGAACGGTCCCTCGTCGAGGAAGTCGACCTCGATGTTGGCGTCGATCGGCTCGCCCTCGTCGTCCGTTCTCCAGCGGCCGATGGCGTCGTAGTTCTCCAGCACGAACCCGAAGGGATTGATGAAGGCGTGACAGCCCGCGCACTTGGGCGGCGCCGTCGCCGCCTCGATGCGCTCGCGCTCGGTGGCGCCTTCGGTCGGTAGCGTGGTGTCGACGTCGTCGGGCGGCGATCCGAGCGGCATACACATGACCTTGCGGACGAAGAACACGCCGCGCTTGACCAGCCGGCTCGTGGTCGGTCCGGAGTGCGACGCGAGCACCGCCGGTTGCGTGAAGATCCCCAGCCGCTGCGCAGGATCGAGGTCACCCGAGCCCGAGGTAGCGCTGTCGTAGAGGAACGCGCCCTCGCTCGAAATGGACGTTTGGTTCGATTCGAGGACGTCTCTCAGGCTCGGCACGGCCTTCGCAAGCTCTCGCTCCAGAAACGACCGGGTCTCTTCCACGACCGCGGCCGCGACCTCTTCGGTGAATTCGGGAAACGCGCTTTCGGCGATCGTGAATGCGTCGGGTTCCTTCACCTCGAGCCACGCCCAGACGAACCTCATGAGCTTGTCGTGCGCTTCGGGGCTCTCGAGGATTCGATCGATGGTTTCTTGCGCGGCTGTCCCGAGGTGCTCGCCGGGCGAGGCCGAAGAGAGCCCGAGCGTTTCCGGCGGCGCGTCCGCGAGCGTGTAGGTGATGTTTTGGAGCTGCTGCGCGGGGAGGAGGGCGCTATCGGTCCCGGTCAGCACTTCGTCGCGAAAGACGTAGTGTGGAGAGGTCAACACGAGATCGACCAGGGTTCCCGTTGCCTCGGGCAAGCCCACGCTCGCCACGTCGGCCACGAAGAAGTCGGCGAAGCGGGCGATTTGTGCGTCCGTCGCCGCGCCCCGGAAGGCGCGACTCACGAATGCTCTTGCCTCGTCGCCGAGGCAGGCGGCGTCGTTCTCCGCGCAATCGATGACGGTTTCGGGCGCGGCCTCGGCAGCGGCGGCAATCTCGGCGATCCAGTTCGTGAACGGCGTGAAATTCGCGGCGTTGAAGCCGAGGTTGTCGGCGTATTCGTAGTTGGTTTGCAGCGGGTCCGACGGCAAGCTGGCCATCGCGGTCGCTTCGAAGAGCTCGGGCAGGAGCGTCCGGGTCGTGATGTCGAGCTGCGTGCGGGTCAGGCGAAAGACACGCTTCGAAGCGCCGGCGGCCGTCTGACCCGGGAAATACTCTCCGGCAGCGTCGGCCAGCGAGGGCGGGGAGGTCGCGCCACCGGAAGCGCCTGTCGAGCTCCCGCCCGTGCCGTTCGTGCCGCCGGCTCCGGCTCGGGGCGCTCCGGACGTACCGCCCGTGCTGCCGCCGGTGGCCCCGGTGTTTCCTGTCGTGCCTCCGCCGGCTGCCGGCGGCGGTGCGGCGATGGTACCGGTGCAGCCTAGCCCCAGCACCGTCGAGAGCAGCACGGCGAGCGGTGGCGGATGACGCAGGCTCTGGTGACGCAGGGGAGCTCCTCTTCTTCCGGCGGGTCCTGGGGTCTTCCGTGCGAGTGGCCCCGCCCCCGGGAATGTTGGTCAGCCGCAGGTGCTTTTTTTACGCCGGTAGCCTGAAACCTGCGCTTCCGCTCAGGGGCAGCCGGCACGAAAGGCGTCCAGATCGGCGTTCCGCTTGATGATCGCCGACAGGCCGAGGTCCCTGGCTCTCGGACACACTTCGCTCGTTCGGCTTGCGTCGCCATATTCCACGAGGAACGCAGCCTTCCCGAGTGCGATGAAGGGCGCGGCCGCTTCACAATCGGAGTCGAGACAGCTCCAGACGACGCTCCAGTCGAAATCGGCGGCGAGCGTTTCGCTCAAGTCCACATCGGTCTCTACCAGGCCGATCGAGAGGCCCTGCTCACGAGCGACGCCGCTCAGGAACCGATTGTAGGCAAGCTGGTCCGCGCGCTCGAAATCGAGGCCGGTGTCCGCGAGGAATCCGCCGAGGCCGCTCGGATGCACGCCGTCGCAGCCGACCTCTTTGGCGCGCTCGATGCGCTCCCGCATGATCGATCGCACCGTGGGATCGCGGACGTCGATCCAGCGCTCGTCGGGATAGTCCGAA
>DASXWF010000831.1:0-5262 GCA_036503835.1 Polyangiaceae bacterium
CTACCGCGACGGCGTGGTGCACGCCGAATCGACGTACCTGGTGCAGGCACGCTCGCTCGCGCTGATGGCGCTCGAGCTCGAGCCGCTCCCGTGAGCGTGGAGACTCGCTCGGATTCGTCGGTCTGGCTCGTTGCCGCTCGCGCCGAGCGCGATCTGCCCCCGCCAGGCCTGACCGAGTAGTACTAGAATCGCTCCGGAACGAACCTGAACGGGTGGGGCGCTTCTTTGTAGCGACCGATCTTGCGGCGCGGCAGCTCGACGTCCGGCTTCGGCAGCTTCTCGTACGGTATGCGCTCGAGGAGGTGGTTGATCACGTTCAGGCGCACGCGCTTCTTGTCCTCCGAGCGCGCCACGAACCACGGCGCCCAGTCCGTGTCGGTGGCGGCGAACATCTCGTCGCGGCAGCGCGTGTAGTCGTCCCAGCGATCGTAGGATTTCACGTCCATGGGCGAGAGTTTCCAGATCTTCCGCCCGTCCTCGATGCGCGAGCGCAGGCGCCGCTCCTGCTCCTCGGGGCTCACCTCGAGCCAATACTTCAGCAGGATGATGCCGGACTTGGTCATGGCGAACTCGACCTGCGGCACGCTCTGCAGGAACCACTCGGCCTCCTCGTCGCTGCAGAAGCCCATCACGCGCTCCACCCCGGCGCGGTTGTACCAGCTCCGATCGAAGATCACGATCTCGCCCGCTGCCGGCAGGTGCGGCACGTAGCGCTGGATGTACATCTGACTCTTCTCGCGCTCGCTCGGCGCGGGTAGCGCGACGACGCGGAATACGCGCGGACTCACGCGCTCGGTGATCGCCTTGATCGTGCCGCCCTTGCCCGCTCCGTCGCGTCCCTCGAAAAGGATGCAGACTTTGAGCTTCTTGTGCACCACCCACTGCTGGAGCCGGACGAGCTCGACGTGCAGGCGCTCGAGCTCCTGCTCGTAGGTCTTGCGGCCGAGCTTCGCGCTCGGATTGCCCTGCGCCGCCGCCTCGACGACCTCGGCGCGGGCCTCGTCCTTGTCGCGACCTTTGTCCTTCTTCTTGCGCTTGTCCTTGTCCTTCGGCACGTCGAGCCTCCAGGCGATCCATCTCGGCGATCCGGGACGGCGCTGCAAGCGCCGCGCCCGCCGAGCCGGGGATTGCTCACGATTCACGGGCCAGTGCACCCGCGCGCGCCGACCAGGAGACGAAGGTTTGCGTGACGCCGAGCGTCGCCAGCACGCAGCCGCCGACGATCGAGAGACCCGCGAGGGAAGGTGTCGTCAAGCCGAGTACGGAGCGGAGTGCCGGAACGAGCGCGCACGCGGCGGTCAGCCCGAGCCCGAGCGCGGCAGCGGCGTGGAGCGCGCGGTTCGGCGCGGGTTTGCCGGAGACGCGGCGCGCCGGATAGACGGACAGCACCTTCGCCGCCGACTCGTACACGAAAACCAGCGTCTGGATGGCCGCGAGGCCGAATCCGAACTCCGGCAGGGCGAGCAGCAGTCCGAGTCCGACCGAGCCTTGCAGGATGCCTGCGAAGAGGATGAAGCGCACCGCGGGAGCGTCGAGCAGCGGGCTCCGCAGCCCGCGTGGCTTGCGCAGCATCACGCCGGGGTTGCGATCCAGCGCCAGCGCGAGCGCCGGTGCCCCGTCGCCGACGAAGTTGATGAACAGCACCTGGATGGCGGTGAGCGGCAACACGAGCCCGCCCGTGGCGTCGCGCAGGTCAAGCCAGTACGAGCCGGCCGCGCCACCGAGGATTACGATCGCGAGCGCCACGTTGGTCGAGAACGTGAAACGAATGAACTTCTGGATGTTGTCGTAAATGTTCCGGCCCTCGTCGAGGGCGCGCGCCACCGTTCCGAAGTCGTCGTCGAGCAGCACCAGGTCGGAAACCTCGCGCGCCACGTCGCTGCCGCGCTGGCCCATGGCGACGCCGATGTCGGCGCGCTTCAACGCGGGTGCGTCGTTGACGCCGTCGCCGGTCATCGCGACGACCTCCTCGCTGCGCTGCAGGGCCTCCACGATCGTGAGCTTGTCCTCGGCCGTCGCGCGCGCGATCACGTCGGCGGACGCGATGCGCTCCGCCCGTTCGGCGTCCGGCAGCGAGCGAAACTCGTCGCCGGTGATGATTCGCGGCGACGCGATGCCTACGCGCTCGGCGATGGCGCCGGCCGTCGTCGGATGGTCGCCGGTCACCATCAGCACGCGGATGCCGGCGCGCTGCACGGCGGTGATCGCCGCGGCGGCGCTCTCGCGCGGCGGGTCCCAGACCGAGACGAGCCCCAGCAGCTCGAGGCCGTCCTCGCGTTCGCCGGGCGCGCGCCCGATCGCGATGACGCGGCGCCCGCCGCGAGCTTCGCGCTCGTTGAACGCGTGCAGTCGGTCGGCTTCGGCGGGTTCGATCGTCGCGCGGGCGAGCATCACCTCGAACGCCCCCTTCAGGTAACTCGTCACGCCGGCCGGCCCCTCCACCGTCACGCGCGAGTAGCGCCAGGCCGCGTCGAACGGCCGGCTCGAAATGCGCCGATGAACCGCTCGGAGACGGCCGGCGTCGACGCCGCGTCCCGCCGCGTAGGCCAGCAACGCTAGATCGAGCGGGTCGCCGAGCTTGCCGTCGGGTTCGGCGTCGTTGGCGAGCGCGGCCGCTTCGACGAGCTGGCGCTCGTCGGTGGCCAGCACCTCCGCCACCCGCGCGCGATTTTCCGTGAGCGTACCGGTCTTGTCCGTGGCGACGACCGTCACCGAACCGAGCGCTTCGACGGCCGCGAGCCTGCGCACCACGGCCCGGCGGCGCGCCATGCGCTCCACGCCGAGCGCGAGCGTGAGCGTGACCATGGCCGGCATGCCCTCGGGAACCACGGCGACGGCGAAGGCGATCGCGAACGTCACGACGAAGCCCGCGCGGTCGAGCCCCTCGCTCGCGATGCCCAGCACCACGAGCGCCGCGACGAGCGCCCCCGCTATCCACGCGATGCGGCGGCCGAACGCGTCCATGCGGCGTTCGAGCGGCGTGCGCGCCGTCTCGATCCTGGAGAGCTCGCGCGTGAGCCGCCCCATGTTGCTCGCCGCGCCGGTGGCCTCGATCCGCACGAGGCCCATGCCGCGGACGACGAGCGTCCCGCTCGAGACGCCGTCGCCGGTGCTCTTGTCGACGGCGACGGACTCACCCGTCAGGATCGACTCGTCGACGGCGAGCGACGCTTGCTCGAGCACGGCGCCGTCGGCGGGGATCCGGTCGCCGGCCTCGATGCGGAGGCAATCGCCCGGAACGATCGCCTCCGCCGGGAGATGCGCGAACGTGCCGTCGCGCAGCACCCACGCGAACGGCTGTCCGAGGGTCTCGAGCGCGTGAAGTGCGTGCTCAGAGCGGTACTCCTGAAGCACTCCGAGTGCCGCGTTGATCGCGAGCACGATCAGAATCGCCACGGGCTCGAGCGGAAACCCGTGCCGGCCCTGCGCTCCCCAGAGCACGAAGTCGAGCGTCGCGGCCCCGAGCAAGAGCAGCGAGAGCGCGCTCTCGAACTGAGCCAAGATCCGCCGGCGCAGACTGCGCGCGGGCAGCGGCGGCAACGAATTCGGCCCGACCGCGCCGAGTCGCTCCTCCGCTTCCGCGCTGGTCAACCCGCCGGTGGAGAGTGCGTCCAAGACTCCTAGAGCCACGGCCTGGTCTCCTGGAAGGTCGTCTCATTCTCGGGCCGGCACGAGCGGCGGCACCACGAGCACGGGCACCGCGGAGTACCGGACGAGCTTTTCCGTGGTGCTGCCGAGGAGCAGGCGACGAAACCCGCTGCGCCCGTGCGTTCCGAGCACGACGAGATCGTGCTCGCCTTTCTCGAGCTCCGCGATCAGCGTCGAGGCAGGCTCGCCCGAGAGCAAGCGCTGCGAGAGTCGCGGCGCTTCCGCCGCGCGCGTCACGGTTCCGAGGAATTCCTGCATTTCCCGCGCGGCGTTCTCGCGCATCAATTCACCGAGGGAGCGCCGGTTCTCGCCTGGGCCGTGCACGATGACGTCGCCCGAAACGTAGGAAGGGCGATCCCACACGTGCACGACCTCGACCTCGGCGCCGAACGAACGGGAGAAATCGAGCGCGCAGGTGAGGGCGCGCCGCGCGCCTTCGGAGTAGTCGACCGGCGCGAGAATGCGACGAAGCGCGCGCGGCTTCGGGGCGTCCGCGCGCACGACGAGCACGGGACACGGCGCTCGCCGGAGCACGCGCTCCGCCACGCTGCCGAGCAGGGCGTGGGCTATCCCGGTGCGCCCGTGGGTTCCGAGGACGATGAGCTCGTAAGCGCCGCGTTTCGCGACCTCGACGATGACGGCCGAAGGCAACCCGCACTCGGTGAACGCCTGATCGATCGCGATTCCACTCGCGCGAGCGTCGAAGACGAAGCTGTCGAGGTCCCTCCGCGCCTGGGTTTCCACGGCCTTGGCGAGCGTGCTCGCGTCATTTGCTCTTGCGTTCGGCGGTACGAACTCCGGCACCTGCCACACGTGGAGGGCGTGCAGACCGGCGCGCGTTTGTTTCGCGATGAACGCCGCCTGCTCGAGCGCCGCCCTCGAACCATCGGAGAAATCCAGCGCAACCAGGACCTCGTGAGTGGACATGGCAGTCCTTTCGCGGCGCCACGGGACGCCACGCACCTCAAGTGAGCAAGATTCGGACCTCGCGTTTCAGCCGGAATTGCGCAAGTCGGCGGCAAGAATTGCGGGTCATCCCGATCGGCGCGCAAGCCCTGCGCCGGAGCCGATTGCCCTGGTGCGATTCGGCACGGGGCGTCAGCTTGTCCGAGGCTCGGTGGCTCGGAGCTGCACGGCGAAGATGCAGCCCCGGCCCGGTATGTTCTTCACCACGAGCTTGCCGCCCTGAGCCTCGACGGCCTCGCGGGTGATGGAAAGGCCGAGTCCGAGGCCGCGCCGGTCTTCGCCGGGCTGCACGTTCGGTTGCAGGAGCTCTTCCACCTTGTCGGTCGGCAACCCACTGCACTGGTCCTCCACCTCGATGACGACGGACGACGTCTCGTGCCGGCCGCGGAGAATCACCATGCCGTTGGGATGGGTGAACTTGAGCGCATTCTGTACGAGGTTGCTGACGGCCGATACGAGCAGGCGCTCATCGGCCTCGACCTCGAGCGAGGGATCCACCTCCAGCGACAGCCACACGTTCCGCTCGGTAACGGCCGACTCCACGAGCTCCTGAAGGAAGTCGGCGACGCGAATGCGCTTCGGCTCCGGTATGAGTCCCGCTCGAAGCTGTACGGCGAGCAGCGTCTGGCTGATCAGGCCTTCCACGCG
>DASXWF010000832.1:0-1752 GCA_036503835.1 Polyangiaceae bacterium
ATCGAGCGCAGCGTCCCGGCTCCCATCGGTAAGTCGGCTGCCCAGGTAAAGGTAGAATTCTACCTCTACAGTCCCACGAGGTCCGTCGTCACCTGGCCCGTCGTTGCCTACGCCGGCACCACGAACCCCGAAGTGGAAGGAGACTTCACGATCGTCGGTCAGACCGACCAGGTTGCCGGCTGGCTCAGGTACACGCTGGTCAAGACTGTGCCGATCGGTTCCTCGCCGGTGATCTGGGTCGCCGCCGGCTTCGGTGTCACCTGGGAAGTCACGCGAACCTACAACATCGACTCGGTGACGGTCACGGTGCTCTGATCGCTACCGCTTCGAACGCGTAGCGACTCTTCGCTGACTCTTGCCACGCGCGGGCTCAGCGCTCCTCGCGTGCGCTAGGCCGGCGGCGGCTGCGGCGAATGCTGCCCGGGCGAGCGGCGCGCGTGTACGTGCGGCTCGAGCTCGGAGTTCCAGGATTGCGACGACCACGCTTGGGGAGCCTGCGCATGCGACCCCGGGCGCCTATGGTTTCTACGCGTACACGCGTGCGGGGTGCGGTGACACACATGTCCTCGCCCCGCCGATGGAGGCCTTCGACTTCGCCGGCGCGGTGGAAGTCACCGCAACGCTCACGCCGCTCGAGTGATCGCGTTCGCTCTCCGGGTACGCGATCGGTCTCGGGACGTGCGGGCCCTTCGCCGAGCTCCGCGGATCAGCCGCGCTTCTTCGCGACCACCACCAGGAATCCGCCGAACCAGCGCAGCGGGCTGCGGGTCACGGCACGCTCCGCGAGCCCGAGCAGTTCGCCGACGACCGGGAGTCGGTGAACGAACGCGGCAGGCGTGAAAACGCGGAGGCCCCGCACCTCGAGGCGCTCGAGCTCGGCGGGCAACAGGCGGTCGAGCGCCGTGGGTGCGTCCCAGCGCGTGTACACGTCCGCTTCGCTGCGGCCGTCCGAGATCTTGCCCGGCCCGGCGAGCTTCTTGGCGACGTAACGCAGGCTCCAGGGGTTGTAGAGCTCGGCGAGGACCAGACCGCCCGGGCGGCAGACCCGAGCCATTTCGGAAAGCGCGCGCTCGATCTCCGGAACGTGCGCGAGCACCTTGAAGCTGTAGACGAGATCGAAAGAAGCGTCGGAGAAGGGCAGCGCCGTTGCGCTCGCCTCGCTCACTTCGAGCCCGCGCTCCCGGGCGAGCGCGAGCATGCCGGGCGAGAGATCCACGCCCACCGCGCGCGCTGCGTGCTCGGTGACGCGCGACAGGATCAGTCCGGTGCCGCAGCCCACCTCGAGCACTTCGCGCCCGCGCGCGAACGGCAAGGTCACGTCGAGCTCGAGTTCGTCGAGCAGCGCGTGATAGCCGTGGTGGCGCTCCCGCTCGTAGCCGGTGGAAAAGTCGTCGTAGTAGGCGCGCGAGCGCTCTTTTTGGTTCGGTTGGGAGTCCATTCGTCTGCGTTCGGCGGCAGGAGCCTACCCCGCCCGGGCCAGCTCGCCGCGCAGCGCTCTACTACAAACGGCGCCAATTTCGACGAGCCCCGCCGTGCTGAGGGAGGAATCGGGCCCGTGGGCCGGCGCTGCCGGCGCACCGTAAGTCCCCTCCGTCATCGCGCTTTCACGGTGTCGCAATCGATCTGCTACCCTTTCGCCATGGATGGCTCGAGCGCCGCGCCCGGAGCGGCACCGGGAGCTGTCCCGCCGCGCGGTGAGCCAGTAGCGGGAGCCAGTGTCCCTCGCTTTCAGCTGGTTTCGCGGCCGCTGAG
>DASXWF010000833.1:0-4781 GCA_036503835.1 Polyangiaceae bacterium
TCAGTGTTTCCCGGCGCCGGATCACGCGCTCCCAGGCGGGCCAGAGCAGACTGTCGAACAGCGCGGTGTAAGCCCTGTCTCCGAAATGGCGGAGCGCATCGTTGGGCAAGAGCGTGTGCGTCTGCGGAGCCATCACCAAGCCAGCCCAAGCAGCAACTGCAACGAGCGTACCCGCACGCGCTCGTGATCAGGCACCCGCGATTTCACGCCGATTCAGGCCGATCTCGCGCGAAAACCGTTGCGAGCGAACGACGGCGTGTGGACGTTCGGGCGTTGCCCCGTGCCACGCCGGGGCAAGGCGCCCCGCAACGGGCGGGACCGAAGCCCACCTGGGCCCTCGATCCCGCCCTTCGAGGTCGAACGACGGCTACGACACGACTCCCGCGGCGCCTTCGGCGAGAGGCTGCGAGGCGAGCTCCGCGGCCTCGAGCGCGACCGCCGCGGCGTGGACCGTGGCCGCGATCCGGACCGCGTCGTGGACCTGGTCCTCGGTCATGCCGCCGGCGAGCACGACTGCTTCGTGAGACTTGAGGCACGTCTCACAGGCATTCACCGCGCTGACGGCCAGCGAGAACAGCTCGAAGTCGAGTTTGTTCGTCGCCGGCTTGACGAGGCGGTTCATGCGCAAGCGCGCCGGCCGCTCCGAGTAGCTCGCCTTGCCGATGAGATGCCGGAACCGGTAGTACACGTTGTTCATCGCCATCAGCGACGCCGCTGCGAGCGCGTCGTCGAGGACGGCCGGCTCCACCTCACGCCGGGCCTGTTCGAGCAGGGCCCGGGTGAGCTCGGCGTTCCTCGATGCGTGGGCCGTGGCGACCGCGATGCCCCAGCGCTGGGCTGCGCTGAGGCTCTCGGTCTTCAACACCGCGTCGAGGTTCAGCTTGATGTCACGCGCGGCGTCGGGGAAACGCTCGCGCAGCCGTTCGAGCTCCGTCATGATCAAGCCGCCGTGAGGGTGGCCTCGCCCTTCTTCCAGTTGCAGGGGCAGAGCTCGTCGGTCTGCAGCGCGTCGAGCACCCGCAGGACCTCGTCGACGCTGCGTCCCACGCTCAGGTCGTTGACCGAGACGTGACGGATCACGCCTTCCGGGTCGACGATGAAGGTGGCGCGGAGCGCGACTCCGTCCGTCTTGTGATTCACGCCCAGGGTGCGCGTGAGCTCGTGCTTCGTGTCGGCGAGCATCGGGTAGGGCAGATCCTTCAGGTCCGCGTGGTGCTTGCGCCAGGCGAGGTGCACGTGATGCGTGTCCGTGCTCGCACCGAGCACCTGGGCATCGCGATCCTGAAAGTCCCGATTGCGCTTGCCGAACTCGGCAATCTCGGTCGGGCAGACGAACGTGAAGTCCATCGGCCAGAGGAAGACCACCTTCCACTTGCCCGGGTAGCTCTCGTTCGTGATGGTCTGGAATTCCTTGCCTTGCTCGAGGCTCACGGCCGCTTCGAGCCGAAATTCCGGGAATCGATCGCCAACGGTCAACATGCTGTTCAACTCCTTACCGGCAGGTACCGGTAGGAGTGAGTGTGGGTGTCTTCGGTTGATTGTTCCAATATAAGTTAACAAAGCTTTCGATAGTGTAGGACTATGAAAGGGCCGGCGGGTTCCACCAGGCGGCGCCCTTGTCGCGCATGGCGACGGCCGCCCGCTCCCTCAGGTCCAAAACCGCCTCCGACGTGAGCGGGATGAAATCACCGGCCGCGGCGAAGGCCGCGTCCTGCTCGTTCGGAAAGCTCAGTCCGAGCAAGGCCACGTCGGGGTCGCAGGTGAGCGTGTAGTGCACGCACTCCCGCACCGTGAGGCGCGGCAACGTCGGCTCCGCCGCGTCTTCACCGCCCGAGCTCAGCTTGCCGCGCGGGCGACTCGCCAGCGGGCGCCCGTACCCTTCGGTGTCGCCGAGCAACTTGCCGGCTCCGAACGTCTTGAAACAGACGGTACCGACACCACGCGCCCGCGCGAGCGGCAGGAGCTCGTCCACGTAGCGGGCATCGACGTACGGTCCGACGGGAAACATCACCACGTCGCACAACCCCGAGACGATCGCCTCTCGCAACACGTCCGGATGATGGCAGGAAATTCCTCGAAACCGAGTGCGGCCCGCCCCGGCCTCGCGCGCGAGCTCCGCGAAGGCCCCGTCGGGCGCCGCGAGCCGCCGCCAGGCGTCGAGCGTCGACACACCGTGAAAAACGAACAGATCGGGCAAGAGCCCCCCCAGCCGCTCGATGCTCCCCTCGACCTGGGGTGCCACGGGCTCATCGAGGTGATCGATCTTGTCGATGAGGAAAATCCCCTCGCGCCGTCCCTCGAGCGCGGCGCCGACGATGCGCTCGCTCAGACCCGCCTCGTAGCTCGGCGCCGTATCGACGAGATTCAGACCGGCGTCGAGCGCGCGCCGCAGCGTCGCGACCGACGCGTCGAACGGCACATTCGCGTCGGCGAGGTCACCGGCGCCGAGCACCGTCGCAACGAAACCGGTTCGGCCGAGCTCACGGCGTGGCTTGAAATTTCGAGTCGCGTTGATCACGCGACGAATGATACCAGCTCAGAGCACGAGCAGCCCTCGCCGCGCCGCGCGCGCGACCAGATCGGCGCGCGTATCGGCCCCGAGCTTGTCCATGAGCGAGCGCACGTGAAACTTCGCGGTGTGCTCGCTGATCCCGAGGTGCTCGGCGATGAGCTTGTTCGTGAGCCCGTCGGCGACCAGATCCAGCACCTCGCGTTCGCGCGGCGTGACGAGGCCTGAATCGAGCGGCGTGGCGACGGGGGAGCCGCCGCGCTCGTAGCTTTCCTCGTCGAAGGCATACAGGCCCGCCGCGACCGCGACCGAAGCCGCTGAGAGCCGCTCGGGGCTCGCGTCGCGGCTGACGACGCCGTGCGCGCCGGCCCGCACGAGATCGCGCGCCTGCTCTGGAGCCCCTACGAGCGCGAGTACCGGCACGTCCGGCGGGGTCTGCCCCAGCGCCGCGTCCGCGGAGCTGCCCTCCGCCACGTCCCGCACGATGACGTCGAGGCCCACCGGGTCGAGCGACTGGAGCTCCGCCGGGGAAAGCGTGGCAGTGACTCGTAGCTCCGGAGAAGCACCGAGAATGGCCGAGAGCCCGGTCCGCGCCAGCGCCGAATCGGCGACGATGGCCGCGACGAAGGCGAGTGCGAGCATGACGAAGCTCGGAACGTAAGTCCCGGTTTCGCTCTGTAAAGCCCCCCCGGGCCCGCCCGGCGGGGAGCTCAGAACTGCGAGATGAAGGTCCAGGCCTCGTTCGGGACCCAGCTCTTGTTCTGGCCGCTGTCTTTCTCGGTCGGGTTGTGATCGCCGCCGTGCGTGCACCAGCGGACGGGATGGCCGTCCGAGCAGCCTTGGTAGGATGTGCAGCTGTGGGTGCCGCTGCCGCGCCCCACGTCGGGCGGGTTCATTGCGGTGCAGCCGTTGACCATCACGAACTTGTCGCGGAGTTGCTTCCCGCCCGAGAGGTTCAGCACCGAGTCGGCGACGCCGTGCACGTGGAAGTAAGCGATCGGCGTGGTACCCCCGCTGCAACCGCTGAGTTGCGCGCCCGCATAGAGGGCCACGCCGCGGAACACGTCCGCTCGAGCGCAAGCGAGCGCGTAGGACATGCCGGCGCCGTAGCTGAAACCCGTGGCGAAGATGCGCGTCGTGTCGATACACAGTTCGTTCTCGATCTGCTCGAGAATCGCGTCCGTGAGCGTCACGTCACGGCCGCCGCTGTTGGCCCAGCCGGCGTCGAGCCCCTCGGGCGCCACGAAGATCGTGCTGTTCTCCGCGAGATCCCAGAGCCCGTAGTACGGGTCTTCGGTCGATCCGCCGCCGTCCGCGACCTGGTTCGCGTTACCGTTCAGCCAGTGATAGGCCATGATCAAACGGTAGGGGTGATTGTTGTCGTAGTTGTCGGGAACCCTGAGGATGTACTCGCGGTTCCCACCGCTCTGGATCGTCTTTCGCCCGTTCATCAGGGTGCGCGCCTTGCCGCAGCCGGCGCTCCGCCCGATATCGCCTGAGCCGCCGCTGCCGCCCGCTCCCCCCGAGCCCCCGGTGGATCCGGCGCTGCCGCCCGATCCGAGTCCGCCGCCACCTTTTCCACCATTCGCTCCGGCGCCACCGCCGGCAACACCACCACTGCCACTTTGCGAGCCACCGGCGCCACCCGCGCCTGCAATCCCACCCACTCCCGCGATCCCACCCAAGCCAGCCGCCCCGGACGCGCTGCTGCCCGAGGCTCCGCCTGCGGGCGCACCGCCCGTTGGAAGCGAACCACCGGTGCCGGCGAGGCCGCTCGAGCCGCCCGAGAGCGCGCCTGCCGAACCTGCTGTTCCCGGCGTGCCGCCCGACCCGGCAGCAGTGCCACCCGTCCCGGATTTACCAGCGGTCCCTGCCGTTCCGCCGGACCGCCCGGCGCTCGTGCCGGCGCTGCCACTCGTCGCGCCGCCCCCGTTGCCGCCGTCGTCCCCAGGGTCGCTTTCGGTAGCGCAGGCGGCGAGGAGTGCCGCTACGAGGAAGAGCGTCCTCGATGGCTGTTCGGCAACAAAGCTCAAGGAGTCGCTGAAACGCGGTCGTGCACACATACTGCCGTGCAGTGGTTTCACGAGCGCGTTTCCGTGAGCGCGCCCGAAATTTTTTTGACCGGTGCCGCCGACCCTAGGTCACCGTGGCTTCCGGCCTCGAGGCAGGCGTCGCAGCGCGCCCAGGAGCAGAGCGAAAAGCGGGCCGAGCAGGTTGGTGGCCGCTCCCGTGCGTGAGGCGCTCAGGCTGCACCCACCGCTGTCGCTCGATT
>DASXWF010000834.1:0-2238 GCA_036503835.1 Polyangiaceae bacterium
TCCAGACCCACGCCAAGAGCGGAGAGACGCAGCCGTCCATGACCATTCGCTTCGACGTCGATGCGGGCGGCAACGTCAAATCCGCCTCGCTGGTCCCAAGCTCGCTGGGCGCGACGCCGCTCGGACAATGCGTCCTCGGGGTCGCGCGCGGCACGTCCTTCGGACCCCAGCCGGAGCCGGTCGCCTTCTCGATCCCGATCGTCACGCGCGTGATCCGCCGCTAGTGCAGCGCCCACGCTGAAACGTTGACCCTTATCTCGCTTGCGCTGCACGAGTCGACTTAGCGGCGACGCTCGTAGCCGATGCGCGGGCGCATCGGAGGACCGGTACGAGTCTGACCGGGACGTGCGTCCACGCTCTCCTCGAACGTCTTCCGGAACGAACGCGCGAGCTCGGGATTGAACACGTAGTCGGTGTTGTCGAGCAGTACGCGCGAGAAGGGGCCGCGGGCGAAGCGCCGCCGCGCCTCGGCCCGCAGCCGGCGTTCGTGATCGTCCAGGCCGGAAGCGAACAGATCGAGCAGCGCCATTTGATGAGCGTGCGGCGCGTTGAGGCCCGGCGCGCCGTAAAAACCGCGGAACCCGAGGACGAGATCGCCGCCGGCCGCGCGCAGATCGTGCTCGACGCGCTCGCAGGCGGCGCGATCGGCCGCGTTCGGGATCCAGGTCTTGGGGGAATAGCCGAGCGCGACGAGCTGGTAGGAGACCGCCGCCGCGACGGCGAACCAGACGGGTTGCCGGAGCTCGCGGGGAGCTCCGACGGCGACGCCGGCGAGCAGCGAAAGCGCTAGATGAGCGGGCATCAAGCAGTTCAGGTAGCGACCCGGGTGGTCGTACGAGTACCAGGCCTGGCAGAGCAGCACGCAGGCGAGGCCGAGCACGAGCAGCGCTTCCGCGGCGGCGCGGGGTTCGCGGCGGCGGACCGCACGCACGGAGCGCGCGAGCAAGAGCACCCCGCCGGAGACGGCAACGAGGCACGCGGCGGGAGCGGGCTCGAACAGCGTCGTCCGCACCACCGGCAGGAGCGGACTCCCGAACACGCCGTGAGCGGCGGGGACGCGGAACGTCCAGAACCAGTACCAGCCGTCCGTCGCGAGGTTCAGGGTCAGGATCAGCGCGCCGGTGAGCGCGCCCGACAGCGCCGAGAACACGAGCGCTGCCCGAGGGCCGCGCCGCACGAGCAGGTAGAGCGCGATCGGCACACCTACGAGCAGAGCGTACTGCTTGGCAAAAAACGCGGCCGCCAGGAGAGCGGCGGCCTCGGCCACGGCGAAGCGAGCGCTCGAGGTGGCGCGATCGACCGCCGCCAGCGTGAGCAACAGGAAGAGCGAATCGACCCGAGCGATGTCCATCCACCCGCCGCTGAGCTCGTAGGTCGCATAATAAAGGCCCGCGGCGACGAAGCCGGCGCCTGCGCTCGCAGTGTGCCGGGCGACGATGCGACCGAGGAGCAGACCGACGCCGAGCGACGCGAGCACGCTCACGAGGCGCAGCGCGAACGGCCCGACGCCGACGACGGCGGACGACACGGCTCCGAACACGTAGAACAAGGGATTGTAGAGGAACGGAGCGAAATCGAGCGACGGCTTCACGTACAGCGGCTCGCCCTCGAAGAGCCGCAGCACGTGATCGACCATCCCGCCCTCCATCCACTCGAGGTCGTACGGGTACCGAACGCGTCCGGCGCAGACGCCCGCGTAGAGGGCGCACGCACGCGCCGCCGTCACCGAGAGCGCGACCCAGAAGAGCGCCGCAACGGGCGCCGCGGCGGCGCGCTCGCGCAACGCGCGGAGCGCTCGCGAAAGCGCGGTGCTCAGGGCTGAACGATGTCCCATTTCGGGCGGTCGCAGGTCGCCGCGAGCGAGTCCGCGTCGCCCACGACGGCGGAGCGCGCGCCTTCCCTGCCCTCGAGGAAGTGCACGAAGTCGAGCTGGCGCTCGGGCTTTTCCCGCTGGTCGCGGAACGCCTTCACGATCTCGGTCGGCGGCACCGCGCGACGACCCACGAGCTCTACGTACGGCACCTCGAGCCCGCGCTCGCCGCCCTGCGCTTCGTACGCCTTCATCACGAGCTCCGAGCAGACGAGCTGATCGTCCGTCACGAAGTCGAAGTTGAAATCGTAAGGCCGGCCCCAGAACGAGAGCGCGCGCTCGAGCGCGCGCACGCGGGCGACGGCGGACAGGCGCGGGCGCAGCGCGGCGACGTAGTCCGCCGCGCAGGAGTGCTCGAGCGAGGCGGT
>DASXWF010000835.1:0-9450 GCA_036503835.1 Polyangiaceae bacterium
GAAGAGGGGCTCAAGGTGCTGGTCGTGTGGACGCTGTACCGCCGGCGCCGCGTCGGGAACCCTCGACTCGGCCTGGTGTACGCCGTCGCCACCGCGGCCGGCTTCGCGACGGCCGAGATCGCGCTCGGGCCCTTTCCCAAGGACGGCGTCACGGTCGCCCGGCATTTGCTCTCCGCGCCGGCGCACCTGTTCTTCGCCGGCGTGTGGGGTTACGCGCTCGGCGCGACGCGCGTCCACGATCGCTGGTTTCGGCTCGCGTGGCTGGCGGCGATTCTGCTCCACGGCCTCTACGATCACATCCTCTGGGGTCGCGGCCCCGGCCTGCTCGTCGCTGCGACTCCGATGCTGCTGTTCATGGCGCTCGGCACGTTCATGGCGTTGCGCGGGGAGGCGCCCGCGCACTCGCGCCTCCTCGCGGAAGTCCAACCGCCCACGATCGCGACGATGCGGCAGCGCCTGGCCGCGGGCGAGCGGCCGGTCATGTTGCG
Source organism: Polyangiaceae bacterium (assembly GCA_036503835.1). GTDB lineage: Bacteria > Myxococcota_A > Polyangia > Polyangiales > Polyangiaceae > PMG-095. The sequence goes on from DASXWF010000835.1 coordinate 489, forward strand.
TTGGGTCGTGCTCGGCGCCTTCGTGACCCTCGGCCTGATCGTGGTGCTGGTGGCGGCGTCGGTGGTCGCCGGCAATCGTCTCGGCGTCGACTTTTCACTGGCCGACGAGTCCGACGTCCGCTCTTCCGGGCCGCTCGTCCTGCTCGGCGTCGCGGTCCTCTCTGCGTTTCCGCTCTCCGGCTACCTCGTCGCGCGCGCGAGCGCCGCGCAGGGCCTGCTCGAGCCGGCGCTTGCGGCGGTCCTCACCATGGCTCTCGTGATCGGCATGCTCTGGCTCGCGGCCCCCATCGGCGTCCTCTTCGCCCTCGCCGTCGCCCCCATCGCCCTAGGCCTCGCCTGCGGCGGCGCCTGGATCGGCGTGGAACGCTGAGGCCGCGGGGTCGTTGGTGCGGTGGGGGGGCGGGGCGAGGGTGGGAAGGGTGTTTCGACTGGTGAGCGTGTTCTTGCCGCCAAGACGCCAAGGGAGAGACGCCAGGGCCCGCCAGCGGATTTTCTTGTTTGGTCACGCGCCTGACCCCCTCGGCTTCACCCCGTGGTTCCGATCCACAAGACCTCTGTGAATCGGATCCGTCGCCCGCCGATTCACCCCGCGTGAATCAACCCCCCTAAATCTGCTGGCGGGCCCTGGCGTCTTTCTGGCGCCTTGGCGGCAAAAGAACGCTGACAGCCATCACGCCGCTTCAATCTTGCGATGAGCTACGGGCGATAGCTCGGCAAAAGGGGGTCAGCCGGCAGAGCGGGCAAAGGGGTTGGATCGGGCGCGGCGTCGGGGGCTAGCAGGCGGGGGAGGTCGAAGGCGACGAAGCGGCCGAGCAGGTGCGGATACTCGCTTACCCAGAGAGTTTTGGTTTGGGTGTCGAAGATCACGCCGTGGGTCGCAATCAGGGCGTCGATGGCGCGCCGGTCGCCGAGCGGGAGCGGTGCATCGCGCGGCGCCTTGCGATCGCGCAGGATCGCGAGGGCCTGTTCGGGAGTGACGGGGGCGGTGGCGCGCGCGACGAGCTCGTCGGCACGCTCGCGCCGAATCTCACTGGTGGTGTCGGCGAGGACGTGGAGGTTCTTGGGATCGCTGCTGGCGGGGCCCTCGAAGTGATTGGTGACCGCCGCGCGCGGTGGGAGCGGGCGCAGCGTGGGGCGCGCGCCGGGGACGCGCTCGACCACGGACACGTGGCCCCCCGCGTCGGCGACGATCACGATGTGGCTCACGAGCGGCTCGCCCTGACCGAGCTCGCTCAGGGCGTCGCGAATCGTGCGCGCGTTGCCGAGCACGCGCCGGAGCGCGTGAACCACGGGCTCGCCCTGGGTGCGGGGCTCCCCGGCGCGGCCCCCGTGCACGACCACGGCGACGCCCTCGGCGTTCATGCCGCTCACGACGCCGACGAGCCCGGGCCACGAGACCGAGGCGAAGGGAATCTTGCCGCTCTCCCGTACGAGGAAAACGGCCTTTTTTCGGTCGAAGATCGAATCGATCTCCATGTCGAAGGCGCGCGCGATCAGGGCGCCGCCTTCCGGCTTGGCCGCGCCCTGGAAAGCCACCGTGGTGCAGCCGACGAGCGGCGAATGCTCGAAGGAAAGCGCGATGTCGTAGAGCGTGTTCAGGTAGACGAAGCGCTGGTACGTGGGCAGAAACGACGCGAACGGATCGGGCGCGAACCCCAGCGCGCCTCCGCTGATCTCGCGCCGGCGCGCGGGGCTCATGCCGCGATCGACCTCGCGGTAGCGGAGCTGCGCGAGATCGATCAGGAGCGTGCGCGCGAGAAAGCTCGGAATCTGCTCGGCGAGCTGCGTCTGCAGCACGCCTTCGTTCTCCACCATCCGGTCGTAGAGCAGGCGCGAGTGCGAGTAGCCGATCGCCTCGGGCGTGCCGCTGAGCCCGACCTCGAGCAGCCCGCCGCGGTCGAGCACGTACGAATCGGCGAAGCGGGTGAGCTGCGGGCCCGCGCGTTCGACCGTTCCGGCCGGGACGGTCACGGCCTCGGGCTTCAGGCGCACCGAGAGACGAATCGCGAAGTGGGCGGCGAACGGCAGGAGACAGAACACGGCGAGCGCGGCGAACCAGCGCGGGTGCCGCCGCACGAACGCGAGCGCCGCGCGCCCGGCGCTCATCCGCTGCTCCGCCGGCGCCGGACGAGCAGCGTCGTCGCGAGCACGCGAGCCACGATCCGGGCGGGATCGCGCACGACGTGGAAGTGCGAGACGCGCTGCTCCTCCGGAGGGTACACGACACGCACGGGCAGCTCGACGACGGGGACACCGAGCCGCGCGGCGCGCAGCAGCACCTCCGCCTCGTACGCGTAGCCGTCGGCGCTCGCGCCGAGCTCCAGCGTTTCCGGCAGCGGGTAGCGGCGCAGGCCGCACTGCGTGTCGTGCAGCGGCCGCCCGCCGAACCACGACAGGAAGCGGTTCGAAAACGCGTTCGAGAAGCGATTGGCGCGCGGGGCACCGTCACGCACGAGGTCGCGGACGGCGAGCACCAGCGCCTCGCGCGGGGCTTCGTGGAAGGCGACGCGAGCCGCTTCGTCCGGCGGGTGCTGTAGGTCCGCGTCCACGCTCACGACGGCGTCCGCTCCGGCTTCCAGCGCGCGCGCAAAACCGCTGCGCAGCGCCGCGCCCTTGCCGCGGTTTACGGGATGACGCACGACGAGCGCCCCGGCCCGCTCGGCGGCCTCGGAAGTCGCGTCGCTCGAGCCGTCGTCCACCACGATGACGGGCTCGGCCGCGGCCCCGAGCGCCCCTCGCAAGCCGCGCACGACCTCGCCCACGCTGCGCTCTGCCTGGAAGGCGGGAACGACGGCGAGCACGCGCACGCGCGAGACGCTAGCACGCGACACACACCGGCGGGGTAGGATGGCTCTCGCGCATGGACCCCCTCGATCCCCGGCAGCTCGGCGAGCTCGTGGAGCTCGCGAAAAAGCAGCTGCGGCAGCGCATGCGCGCGCTTCGAGCGGCCCATCCGGCCGCCGCGCTCGCCGAGCGCAGCGACAAGATCGTCGCGGCGGTCGCCCGGCTCGAGGCATTCCGGGAGGCGCGATCGGTCGCGCTCTTCCATCCGCTGCTCGCTCGCAACGAGGTCGACGTGCGGCCGCTCGACGCGCTCGCGCGCTCGGCGCAGAAGCTCGTCTACTACCCCGGCGTGCGCGAGGACGACGCGGGGCGCAGCTACTCCGACTTTCGGCTCACGAACGCCCTCGACGATCTCGCCGAACGCGGCCATCGCTTCTCGGAGCCGCCCGCCGCGGCCCCGAGCGCGGCGCGCGGCGACATCGATCTCGTGGTCGTGCCGGCGCTCGCCGTGGCGCTTTCGGGTCACCGCCTCGGCTGGGGCGGCGGTTTCTACGACGCCGCGCTGCCCGATCTGAGGCCGCCCGCCCGCGCGCTGGTCGTGGCGTTCGACTTTCAGCTGCTCGCCGAGGTGCCGAACGTCGGGCACGACGCGGCCTGCGACCTGATCGTCACGGACGTCCGCAGCGTGGCCGCGGAGCACTGAGCCACGGTCGTGGCCGCGAAAGCTACGGCCGGTTCGCGACGAACTTGCCCGCTCCGCAGCTGCCGTCGTCGTTGCAGCGCACTTCTTGTTCGAACCTGGCGTCGGGCGTGCCGTCCCCGTCCAGATCCGCGACGCCCACGGCGCGACCGCGCGTCGGCGCGAGCCGCTCCCAGCGATACTGGAAGTACTGCGGCGCGGTCCGCTCGAAGCCCGCGCAGGTGAAGGCCTCGTCGTTCCATTCGCCCTTCAGGCTCTGGTAGAGCTTGCCGCTCACCTCGGCGAAGGTGGCGGGAACGGCGCGCGAGGTCGGCGGGAGACCGCGGCGCGCGCCCGTCTTCGGATCGGAGAGCTGCGAGCAGCGGATGATGCCGGAGGCGAGCGCCGGGACTTCCTTCTCGCCCTCGGCGAGGTGGCGGCCCTGCAGGAAACCGCGCGTGCCGCGCACGACGAAGAACACGACGACAGCGCCCGCGAAAACGATCGCTAAGCACGCCGCGAGCAGGATCTTGATCACACGGCCGCCGGTGACCTGCGACGGCGCGGCCGGCGCGGGATTCTGGGGGACGAGGCCGCTCGGCGGCTGGATCATCGGCGCTTCGGCCTCTTGCGCTGACAGTCGGCGCACACGCCGTAGATCTCGTGCTTGTGAGCGCGGATTTCGAAGCCGTAGCGCTGCGCGACGCGTTCCTGCATCTGCTCGACGGCGGGCTCTTCGAACTCGACGATCTTCCCGCACTCCACGCAAATCAGATGATCGTGGTGCGCTTCGGAGTCGGCGATCTCGTAGCGCGTGTGCCCGTCACCGAAATGGTGCTCCTGCGCCACGCCGCTTTCGGTGAGAAGCTTGAGCGTGCGGTAGACGGTGGCGTAGCCGACGCGCGGGTCCACGGCGCGCACCTGCTCGAGCAGACTATCGATGGTCACGTGCTCGTGTGCGGAGAAGAGCTTGTCGATGATCAGCCGCCGCTGATCGGTCGATCGCAGGCCGCGCCGCGCCATGAACGAATCGAGGTCCGTGCGCAGTCGATTCAGGTCGGGCGGGCGTGCCGGCTTGCCCGTGCTCGCCCTGCTGGTTCCACTCTTCACCCTCCGTTCATCCTCCTCGTGAAGGAGTCCGTCAAGCCTCGGCGGCGTGCTCGCTCGTGACCGGGGCAATCCGCGCCGAAAGCCCCGGGCTTTTGCGGCGCTCGCGGGGAGGCCCGCCGCCTCGCAAACGCGTCAATCGGTCGGGGCGGTCCGGCGCAAAGCGAGCAGGGCCCCCACGCCGGCGAGCGCCGGCAACCAGGCAGGCGGCAGCATGCCGAGCGCGGCGACCGCGGTGAGGCCGAACGCCGGCAGGCACGAGAGCGCCAGATCGATGCGCGCCTGGCGCAGGCACTGCTTGGCGGAGTAGAGCGCGAACGCCGCGTCCCGCACGTCGTCACTCGCGAGGTGGATGCTGAAGTCGGCCGCCGTGGAACCAGCGGATTTCAGCGCCACGGACACGTCCGCCGCAGCCAGGGCGGCGTCGTCGGCGGGGCTCTGACCGATCACCGCGACCGTCGCCCCTCCGCCGACCAAACGCTTGATCTCCTCGCCGCGCTCGGCGGGAGGGACTTCCGGCCGCACGTGGTCGATGGCGAGCGCGCGTCCGAGGGCCTCGCAGGTCTCGCGCGCGTCGCTCGAGAGCAGCGCGGGCTCGAGGCCTGCGTCGAGCAGGTGCTGGACCGCCGCGCGCGCGCCGGGACGAAGGCCGTCCTGTAGGCCGACCAGGCCCACCAGGCGCTCTGCGACCGCCAGGAGCAGCACCGTCTGCCCCATCGACTCCAGCTCCTGGATGCGGCGCTCGGCGATCGCGACGCTGACGTGCTCGTAGAGCAGGAGCGCGCGGCTGCCGACGACGAGCGGCTGGCCGTTGGAGGCGATCGCCGTGATGCCGAGCCCGGCCTGGGCGCGCGGGCTGCGCACCGAATCCGGCCGGATGCCGCGCGCGCGCGCCGCGCGCACCACGGCGCTCGCGACCGGGTGATGCTCGCCGCTCTCGGCGCCGGCCACGAGCGCCAGTACCTCCTCGGGCGCGTGCGCGCCGAACGCTTCGATCGTCGCGACCTCCGGCTCGCCGAGCAACAGCGTGCCGCGCGCGCAGAACACCGCCACCGTGGTGTGCCCCGCCCGGTCGAGCGCTTCGGCGCTCTTCCAGACCACCCCGCGGCGCAGGCCGGCGAGCACCGTGTCGGCGACGCGCAACGCCGCCACGGCCGCCGTCGCCGGCTGAGCGCAGGCGGCCTGCACGGCGACCGCCACGAGCAGGATCTCGACGCCGTCCAGGCCAGCGGCGAACGCGGTGAGCGCGGCGAGGCCGGTCACGAGCACGGCGCCGCGTTCCGCGAACAGCCGTCCGGCACGCGCCACCGGCGCGAGCAGATCGGCGCGGCGGCGCGGGTCGTTCGTGAGCCGAAAATAGGCTCGATCTTCCCCCGACCAGCCGACCACCGCGCGGATGCGCCCTTCGGCCAGGCGCGCTCCGGCGAGCACCGTGTCGCCCTCGCGCACCGGCGCCGCCGTCTTCGCGTCGAGCCACGGAAAGATCACGCCCTCTCCAGCGGTCACGCTCGCGTCGGCGGGGACGAGATCGCCCGCTTCGATCAGAATTTCCTCGCCGGGCCGCAAGTCGAGCGCGTTCGCGGCGACGGTTCCGTCCTCCACCACGCGCCGGCAGTTGCCGCTCATCGCGAGCGCGATGCGTTCGCGAGCCGCCTGGATCGGGCGGCGCGCGCGGCGCAAGAGCGCGGCGGACAGCGCCCCGACCGCGACGATCAGGCTCGTGAGCGTTACCGCCTCCGCCGTTCGGGGATCCCCGAGCAGCAGCGTACCCCAGGCCACGCCCGCGGCCGCGATGGGCGCCGCCGAGAACGCCGCGGGGTGGAGCTCGGAGCGGTCGCGGGCTCCCGTCGCGCGCTCGGTGACGAGCGCGGCGCACGCGACGGCAGCCAGGACGACCCGCGCCGCCAGCACCGTCCGCGAGCTCCCCGCGAGCGCGAGTCCGAGCGCGAGCGCGCTGCCGAGCCCGGCGAGCGTCAGCAAGAGACCGCCGGCGCTCGCTCCGCGGGCGTCGAGCAGCGTTTCGGGCGCGGGTTCGGGCGGCCGCGAGCCCTGCCGGACGGCGCGGGGCAGGCGCAAATGCTCCTCCGCGGCCGATTCTTTGCGCGCGACGTCGGCGAGCGCTCGAGCGGTCGGGCGTTCCGGCGTCGGGGTCGGGAGCGGGGTGGGCACCGGTACTGCGGCGGGCAGCGGTGACGGGAGCGGTGTACGGAGCCCGTTCGGGCGCTCCGAGCGCGAGCGCGGGAGCGGCAGCGGCGTGAGGTGCGGGTCCACGTCGAAGCGCTCGCGGCAGGCCGCGCTGCAGAAGTAGCGAAAACGCTCGCGAATGAAGGCGACGCGTTCGGCGCGCAGCGGATCAACCTCTTTCCCGCACGACGCGCACGGACGCACGTCGCGGGCTGGTCCGAAGCTTTGCGCCGCTGCCGTCATCGTGCGCCGGGCTCGCCGAGCGCGGCATCGAGCACGGCGACCGCTTCCTCGAGCTCCTTCTGCCGCACCACGAGCGGAGGCGAGAAGCGGAGCCCGCTCCCACCGGCGATGCTGAGCAGGACGCCGCGCTGCTGGAGCTCGCCGAGCACCGCCCGAGCGTCGATCCCGTCCTTCAGGACGACCGCCTGCAGCAGGCCCTTGCCGCGCACGGACTCCACCTTGTCTGGGTGGCGCGCGGCGAGAGCCGCGAGCGCCTTCGACAGCGCGTCGCCGAGAGTGCGCACGTTCGCCAGCAGGTTTTCGCTTTCGAGCGTCTCGAGCACGGCGAGCGCGGCCGCCGACGCGAGCGCATTCCCGCCGAAGGTCGAGCCGTGGCTGCCCGGAGGCAGCGCCTCGGCGAGCGTGGCGCGGCAGAGCATGGCGCCGATCGGCACGCCGCCGCCGAGTCCCTTCGCGAGCACGACCACGTCGGGTCGTACGTTGTCCGCCTCGCAGCCGAGGAACGTGCCGGTGCGGCCGACGCCGGTCTGGATCTCGTCCGCGACGAGAAACGCGCCGCGCTCGTCGCACAGCGCGCGGAGCTCGCCCAGGAAGCCGGCGGGGGCCGGCACCACGCCGCCCTCGCCTTGAATGGGTTCGACGACGACGGCCGCGAAGCTGTCGTCGAACACGCTCCGGGCCGCGGCCAGATCACCGTAGGGGACGTGACGCGTGCCGGGCAGCGGACCGAACCCTTCGCGGTACTTCTCCTGACCGGTCACGGCGAGAGCACCGAGCGTGCGCCCGTGAAACGAATTGGAAAAAGCGAGTACATTGAGGCGCTCGCGCTGCCCGCGGCTGTAGAAGTGACGCCGCACGAGCTTGACGGAGGCCTCGATCGCTTCCGTCCCCGAGTTGCAGAAAAACGCGCGATCCATCCCCGTGAGCGCGCAGAGCTTCTGGGCGAGCCGCACGTTCGGCTCGTTGTAGTAGTAGTTGGAAACCTGGATCACGCGCGCCGCCTGCTCGGCGATCGCGCGCGAGAGGCGTGGATGGGCGTGGCCGAGCGAGCTCACGGCGATGCCCGCGACCATGTCGAGGTAGCGCTTGCCGTCCGCATCCCACAAAAGCGCACCTTCGCCGCGCGCGATCACGATCGGTGCCTGGCGATAGTTCGGGTACAGGTGGTCGCGGCCGAGAGCGCAGAGATCGCTTTGGGAGGTGCCCATGACGGCGCTGCTCATAGCATTCCAGGCTAGCCCTGCCGAGGGACAGGCCGGGAAGCGGCGCAGGTACAGCGGGGAAACGGCCTACTTCGGCGCACAAGCGCTCACCTTCGGGGGCGTGCGAACTCGGCGCGTGGCCGGCCGACCGATCCCGACTTCCGCGCTTCGAATCTGGCGAGCGAGCGTGCGGCAGAGTAGATTGCCGAGGATGCGAATCGCATTGATGTGCGTGTTCGCCCTGACCGGTTTTTCCGCGTGCGGCGGCGACGAAGGCGACGACTCCGGGCTCGGCGCGAGCGGCAAGGGCTCGATGATCGGCGTCAGCGGCAACAGCTCGATCCCGATCGGCAGCGGCGGCAGCGCCGGCAGCTCCAACGGCAGCGGCGGCAGCGTCTACATGCTGCCCGAAGATTTCACTCCGGCCGACAACGGCGGCTGGAAGCTCGGCGACCGCGTCCCGGAGGACGGCATGACCGGCTCGGCGGGCACCAGCAGCGACGGTTGCGGTGCCGAGATCCTCGGCGTGGTCCGCGACTTCAAGCGCGGCGATCAGGACGGCGGCCACCCCGACTTCGAGACCTTCACCGGCGACGGCGAGCAGGGCATCGTCAGAAACGATCTCGGCAGCGACTCGAAGCCGGTCTACGCCGACGGCGACCACGAATTCACGACCACGAAGGAAAACTTCGACCAGTGGTACGTGAACGTCGACGGCGTGAACGAGGCCTACTTCGTCTCGTTCTACCTGGAGCCCGGCGCG
>DASXWF010000836.1:0-6207 GCA_036503835.1 Polyangiaceae bacterium
GGCGGGTTTCGGCGTTGCTTCCGGGCCTTCCGGTCGCCCGCCGCCGCCGAGCTTGCGGCCCCAGCCGCCCAGCTTGCCGCCGAGCGCGCGCAGCTCCGCGCTCCCGCCCCCTTCGGGTGCGGCGCCGCACACGCTGCCGTCCGGAAACATTTCCGTGAGTCCGGAAGCTCGCGCTCATCATCTGGCGCAGCAGCTGGTTCAGACTCGCCAGGATCTCGCGAGCGCGCACGCCGACCTGCGCAACGCCCGCAGCGAGCGCGACAGTCTGCGCGCCGAGCTGTCGCGGGCCCGCGCCCGGATCGACGAGCTCGAGGCCGCCCAGGCGGCAAGACATTCGCCGGAGCTTCCACCCTCGCCCGCCGTCGATCCGGATCTCGAGATGAAGCTGCGCGGCCGCATCAACGAGCTCGAGGCGGCCCTTTCCAAGGCTCGCCAGAGCGTACCACCGCCGGCTACCGGCGACGGCGACCTCAAGGTCGTGCGCGGCATCGGTCCGAAGTTCGAGAAGGCCCTGAAGGCCGAGGGCATCACGAGTGTCCGTCAAATCGCCGAATGGACCGACGCCGAGATCGAAGCCGTCGCGGGGCGGCTCGGCATTCGGGCGGAACGCATTCGCAAGGACGACTGGGTCGGGGGCGCCAAGCGCGCGCTCGAGCTCTCATGACTTTCCGACCGCGTGCGCCCACTCCGGCGTCGGCTCGAGCAGGCGCCGCTCGTCCAGGTGAAACAGCCCGAACGTGAAGATCGCTTCGCAGGCGACGCTGCCGTCGCTCTTCACCATCACCTGGCGCATCTTGCCGATCTTGCGCTCGTAGCCGACGAGCTCGCTCCGGATCACGATCGTTTCGCGCGGCGTGAGCTCACGCAGGAATTTCATCTCCACGCCGAGAATGGTCGGCCCCGTGCGAGTACGACGGATCGTCTCGAGACCGAAGCCGCGTGAATCGATCAGATCCCAGCGCGCCTGCTCGAAGAGCTCGAGGTAGCGCGCGTTGTTCAGGTGTCCGAACGAGTCCAGCTGGGACTCGGCGATCACGATCGTCTTCTCGTGCAGGGTGGACATGACGCCAGCCCATATTGCCCGCGCCACGGGAGGGTGCAAGGCTTCGCGTCCGCGCCGTGACGACGCCCTCGCTCGAAGATCTGAGGCGCTTCGCGCTCGCACGCACCCTGTTCGGGCCGACGACGCTCGAGCGCGCGCTGGCCAGGCTCGGCTTCGTCCAGGCGGATCCGATCCGGGCTCCGGCGCGCGCCCAGGATCTGTCGCTCTACCAGCGCGTCAAGGATTACCGGGCGGGCGATCTCGAGCGGCGTTACGAGCGGCTCGAGGTCGAGGAAGACTTCTTCGTGAACTACGGCTTCGTCGCGCGCACCTTGCAGGCGCTCATGCACCCGCGCTCCGGCTTCGAGCGCTACGGGCGCTCGCGTGCTCGGCAAGCCGAGCAGGTGCTCGCTTTCGTGCGCGAGCGGAAGACCGTGCATCCGCGCGAGGTCGAGCGAAAGCTCGGCTCGGGCACCGAGGAAAACTACTGGGGCGGGCGGTCGAACACGACCACGCGCCTGCTCGACGCGCTCCACTACCGGGGCTTCTTGCGCGTCGCCCGCCGCGAAGCGGGCATCCGTGTGTACGCCGTCTCCCGGCTTTCGGCCGCTCGCGAGCGCGACTCGGAGGCGGGGCTCGACGCGCTGATCGACGCCGCGGTCCGAAAGTACGCGCCGTTGCCGGCCGCGAGCCTCGTGAACCTGATCGCGCGCTTGCGCTACGCTGCCCCACAGTGGCGCTCCGAGCTCCGCCGGGGCCTGCAGCGCGCGAAGCTGCGTCTGGCGCGTGCTCACGCCGGCGGCGTCGACTGGTACTGGCCGGCGGACGAGAGCGCGCTCCTGTCGCGGCGGGGCAGCCCCGCGGCGGTGGAGGGCCGCGTGCTCCTGCTCTCTCCGTTCGATCCTCTGGTCTGGGATCGGCGGCGCTTCGAGTCGTTCTGGGGCTGGCCCTACCGATTCGAGGCCTACACACCCGTCGCCAAGCGCAAATTCGGCTACTACGCGCTCCCGCTGTTCTGGAACGGCCGCGCCGTCGGGTGGGCGAACCTCGACAACGGCGGCGAGCGCCTGTCGGCGACGTTCGGCTACGTCTCGGGAAAGCCTCCGCGGGACAAGGCCTTCCAGCGGGCGCTCGCCGCCGAGCTCGCGCGCTTCGAGCGCTTTCTGGGCGCGCGCTCAGGCTGAACGCACGAGCGGCAACAGCTTCGCGATCGCCGCAACGAGCGCGTCCGGATCCACCGGCTTGCCGACGTGAGCCGAATAGCCGGCGGAAAGCGCGCGGGACACGTCCTCCTCGCGTGCGAACGCCGTCAGCGCGAGCGCCGGCATCTGACCGCATTCCTGCGCGGGTAGCGCGCGAATGCGGCGTATCAGGGAGAAACCATCTTCGCCCGGCATTCCGATGTCGCTCACGAGCAGCTGCGGGCGGAACGATGCGAGGACGGCGAGGGCGTCGGCCACCGAGCCCGCGCGCTCGACTTCGGCCCCGCGCTCCAGCAGCACCTCGGCGACGAGCTCGCGGGCGTCGGGTTCATCGTCGACGATCAGGATCCTGAGGCCGTGGAGCGAGCTCTGCTCGGGGGTTTTCGCCGGCGCGAGAGCGGGAGAGGCGGGGGGCACCGACGCGGGGCGCGCCACCGCGCGAATCGGCAGGATGATGGTGAAGGTCGAGCCCTGGTTCAGACCGGAGCTGGTCACGGCGACGCGCCCGCCGTGGAGCTCGACGATGTGGCGCACGAGCGCGAGCCCGAGCCCGAGCCCGCTGACTCGCCGCGTCGTGGACGAGTCCGCCTGCCGGAAGCGGTCGAAGACGTAGGGCAGGAAGGCCGGATCGATGCCGATGCCGCTGTCCTTCACCGCCAGCACCACCGTCGAGTTGTCCTGCTTCACCGAGACCTGGATCTTGCCCTCGGCTTCGGTGAACTTCACCGCGTTCGACAGCAGGTTCCACACCACCTGGCGCAGGCGCTCGGCGTCCGCCACGAGCAGGCAGAAGTTCCGGTACGGAAGAAACTCGATCTGGATGCGCTTGGCCATCGCCGACGGCCGCACCACGTCGATGGCGTCCACGACGAGCGCCACGAGGTCCGTGGCCGACGCCTCGAGCTTGAACTTGCCGGTGATCACGCGCGAGACATCGAGGATGTCGTCGATGATCTTCACCTGGGCCTGAGCGTTCCGGTGGATCACCTCGATCGGCTTCTTCATGGCCGGGTCGGTCACGCGGTCCCGGAGCAGCTTCGACCAGCCCAGAATCGCGCTGAGCGGCGTGCGAAGCTCGTGCGAAACGGTGGCGAGAAACTCGTCCTTGGCGCGGCTGGCTTCCTCCGCGGTGCGGGCCGCTTCGTCCGCGGCGCGAGCGGCGTCCTGCGCGTCTTGGTAGAGCTTTGCGTTCTCGAGCGCGACGCCCGCACGGCGTCCCATCTCCTCGGCCAGCTCCAGCTGCGTGCTGCCGTAGCTGCGGCCGGGCGCGGACTTGACCAGACAGAAAGCACCGAGAACGCGGTTTCTCACGCGGATCGGCGCCGCCAGCACCGCGTGCATGCCGAGCCTGCGCAAGAGCTCCAGGTGAGAGGCGCTCTGCGATCCGTGCGCGAGCATCTCGTCCGTGATCTGATTGTGAACGTAGGCAGCGCCGCTGCGGACGGCTTCCCACACGCCGTGCTCCGCGTTCGGATTGGGATCGAAACTCCGGCGGTACTCTTCGGTGAGCTCGAGCTTCTCCGGGTCCGCGTGAGTCGAAGTGACCCCGCGCAACCGCTCGCCTTCGAGCAGGTAGATCGCGCACCAGTCGCCGAGCGTCGGCACGAGCAACCAGCCGAGCGTCGCGAGCATCTCGTCCTTGTCGAGCGAGGCGCCGAGCGCCGTGGTCGCGTCGGCGAGGTAGCGCTGGCGCCGCTCCTCGAGCCGCGCCGCGCTCACGTCGTGCCAGATGTTGATCGCGAGGTCCGGCGTGCCGTCGCTTGCGAGCACGGGCGTGGCGCGAATCGAGGACCAGCGATCTTGCCCAGTCCTGCGATCGCGGACGTGCAGCACGGCGCTGCCGAACGGCGCCCCGGCGAGCACGCGCCGGCCGGGTAGGTCCTCCGGCGGGAAAGGCCGATCGTTCTCGTCCAGCACGTCGAAACGCTCGACCACCTGCGCCGGAGGCGTGCTCATGAGCTCGTCCGGCGTCTCGAAGCCACAGAGCCTCGCGGCCGCGCTGTTGGCGAACACGACGCGGCCGCTGCGATCCTGCACCGTGATCCCGTCCGCGACGCCTTCGAGCACGATTTCGAGGCGCTGGCTCAGCGAGCGATAGCGCTCTTCACTGAGCCTGAGGCCCACCTCCGCCTGCTCGGCCACGGCGCGCGCCGTCTGCTCCTTGAGGAGCGCGCGCTCGGTCTCCTCGGCGCGCCGCCGTTCGGTCAGGTCGCGCGTCACTTTGCCGAAGCCGCGCAAATTGCCGCGCTCGTCGCGCAGGGCCGTGATCACCACGCTCGCCCAGAAGCGCGACCCGTCCTTGCGAACGCGCCAGCCCTCGTCCTCGACACGACCGGCCTCGGACGCGATCTCGAGCTCTTTCTCGGGTTTTCGGGCCTCCACGTCCTCCGGCGGATAGAACGTGGAGAAATGCCGCCCGATGATCTCGCTCGCCTGATAGCCCTTGATCTTCGCCGCACCGAGGTTCCAGCTCGCGACTCTGCCGCCGGCGTCGAGCATGAATATTGCGTAGTCGACCACGCTCTCGACGAGCAGCCGGTAGTCGTCCTGTGGCAGGGACCGCAGGGACTCGGGCAGGGGTACCTCGTCGGAAGGGGGCATCGGCTATCGCGCACAGCTTACGGTAGGATTTTCGGATCTGCCCCGCTTCGTCAGGCCGGTACCAAAGTGCCACGGCTTTCTGAGGCGTCCGGCAACAGTCACGTCGAGAGTTTCGAGCGACGCTTCAGGCCGCGGCGGCCGCGGCGGCAGGCGGTTCGGCTTCGGGGTCGAGCTTCTTGTTCTCGCGGACGATGCGCAACACGAGCCCGATCCAGAGCACCGCGAGCACGACGTTGACCGCCGCGAACCCTCCGATCGGCCAGGAGAAAAGCTGCGAGCCCACGTAGACCAGGAGCGCCGAGCCGACGTCGCCGAGCCGGACGAAGAACGTGTCCACTGCCTGCTTCGCCTTGTATTTCATGGCGCGCGTGGTCGGCAGCCACAACATCTGTCGCACCGTATTGTTCAGCGAATAGTCGATGCCGTTCTCGAGCGTCTTGCCGATGCGGATCACGGCCAGCGCGGGAATGGCCACGACGGCGAGGCCCGTCCCGAGGGTCAGCGCCGGCAGAACGAAGAGCGCCACGCCGATGCCGCCGTACTTCACGATGCGTGAGACCAGAAACGTCTGGACCACGAAGCCCACGAGGTTCACGCCGAAGTAAAACTCCGAGAACGAATGCGTGATGTAATCGCGCACGCCCGCGGAGGCGATGACACCCTGCTTCAGCGCCTGCGCCGCGTCAGCCTGGACGAACTTTCCCAGCATGTACTCGCCGTTGGTGTTGGCGAAGTTCAAGACCAGCGTGAAGAGCGCGATGGCCAGGAGGTAGGGGTGCTTGAGGACGAGCTGGAAGCCACCCTCGGTGCCTCTCGGCTTCGGCTCGGTCTCGGACTTGGCGGCGGGAGGGGCGCTCGCCGTAGCGCCGGCCGCGCTGCGCGCCTTCAGCTGCTTGGAAAGCTGCTCCGCGACCACGAACAACGACGCGCAGACGGCGAGCACGACGCCGCCCATGAGCAGCAACGTGAAGCTCGCCTTGGAAGCCTCGTGCGCCTCGGCCGTGGCCTTCAAGGAATCGGTCACGAGCGACGCGATCTTGCTTCCGACCACCGAACCGAGCGCGGCGCCGAAAGCGACGAGCGGGAAGAGGCGCTTGCCTTGCTCCGAGCGAAACAGGTCGTTCGCGAAGGACCACAGCTGCGAAACGACCATCAGATTGAAGACGCCGACCCACACGAAAAAAATCAGGGGCAGCATCGGGATCTGCCAGTCGAAGCGACCCGCGAGGTAGAAGAACACCAGGTGCGACGCGAAGAAGAGCGTCACGCCGACGACCAAGGGCAGGCGCGGCAGCCGATCGACGAGCTTGCCGTAGGCGGGGACCACGAGGAGCAGGGCGCACGCGATCGCCGCGCCGAGGT
>DASXWF010000837.1:0-12264 GCA_036503835.1 Polyangiaceae bacterium
CGGCGCGCTCGTCGTGGGGACGCGCGTCTACGAAAATGGCGGCGTCACGCACGAGCAGGCCGTTACGGTTCGGGTGGACCTGCTCGTGAACGACGCGTGCGCCGCAGGGTTGCTCCAGGCCGACGACGTGGGCGCAGCGACCCTTTGCCCCTTCTTGCCGACCCTCGCCGGCGCGCAAGCCGAGTTCCGCTCCTTCACGTGCGAGACGGTGGATGCCGGCTGCCGTTGCGACGTCTATTCCGACGAGTCGACCACCACCACGACGACCACGTACGCGGTGGACGGCACGCGCGTCAACGAGGGCACCGGCGCGAGCTACGACTTCTGCCAGCAAGGCGATTCGCTGATCCTGCACGGCACGGGCGAGAACGCGAACGCCGCTGCCGTGGATGACCTGACCGTGGCCTTCGCTCGCGACTGAGGGCCCGGGCGCTTGCCAGCGCGGCCGGCGCCGGGTAACCCCTGGCTCATGGTGAGCTCCGAAATTCGGGTGCTGGCGGTGATCGGCGCGGGCCAGATGGGCGCCGGGATCGCCCAGGTCGGCGCTGCCGCCGGGCTCCGCGTGCTGCTCTCCGACGTGAGTCGCGAGCGCGCCGCGCAGGGCAAGGCCGCGATCGCAAAGCAGCTCGAGCGCGTGGTCGAGAAAGGGAAGCTCGCGGCCGAGGACGCCGCGGCGCTGCTCGCCCGCATCGAACCGGCCGAGCCGGGCGCGTACGACGAGGCGGACGTGCTGGTCGAGGCGGCAACCGAACAGCGCGAGCTCAAGGCACGCCTGTTCCGCGAGGCGGACGCGGCCTTGCCCGAGCGCGCTCTGCTGCTCACGAACACCTCGAGCATTTCGGTGACGTGGCTCGCGGCCCAGACCCGGCGTCCCGAGCGCGTCGCGGGCATGCATTTCATGAATCCGGTCCCGCTGATGAAGCTCGTCGAGGTGGTGCGCGGGTTACAGACCAGCGACGAGACGCTCGGAGTCGTGCGCGGGCTCGCCGAGCGCCTGGGCAAGACGGTGATCACCAGCGGTGACAGCGCCGGATTCATCGTGAACCGCATGCTGGTGCCCTTCCTGAACGAAGCCTGTTTCGCGCTCGAGCAGGGCCTCGGCACCGCGCTCGACATCGACGCCGGCGCGCGGCTCGGGTTGAACCATCCGCTCGGACCGCTCGAGCTCGCCGACCTCATCGGGCTCGATACGGTGCTCGCGATCTGCGAGATCCTCCACCGCGAGCTCGGCGAGGACAAGTACCGCCCCGCGACCACGTTGCGCAACCTGGTCGCTGCCGGCTGGCTCGGCAAGAAGACCGGGCGTGGCTTTTATCGCTACGACGCCCAGGGCAACCGGCTCGAGTCGTCGCTCGGCCTGCGAGGTGCGGCATGAGCACGACGCTGCTCGTCGAGGAGGAGGGCGCGCTCGCCGTCGTCACGCTCAACCGGCCCGACAAGCTGAACGCGCTCGACAGCGCGCTCCTGGCCGCCGTGGGCAGCGCGGTCTCGAACCTGGCGGCACGCCCCGCCGCGACCCGGCCCCGCTCCGTGATCATCACCGGCGCGGGCGACAAAGCGTTCGCCGCAGGCGCCGACATCGCGGAGTTTTCGGGCCTGAGCGCCGAGCAGGCGCGAGCCTTGAGTCAAAACGGGCAGCACGTCGCGCGCGTGCTCGAGGAAGCGCCGTTTCCCGTGATCGCGGCGGTCAACGGCTTCGCCCTGGGCGGCGGCTGCGAGCTCGCCCTCGCCTGCGACTTCGTCTACGCGTCCGATCGCGCCCGCTTCGGGCAGCCCGAGGTGGGGCTCGGGTTGATCCCGGGGTTCGGCGGCACGCAACGGCTCGCGCGCCGCGTCGGGATCGGGCGCGCCCGCGAGCTCGTCTACTCGGGCGCCGTGATCGGCGCGGAGCAGGCCAAGGCGATCGGGCTCGTGAACGAGGTCGTTCCGCACGCCGAGCTCATCGGACGCGTGAAGGAGCTCTGCCGCGCGATCGCGAGCAAGGCGCCGCTCGCCGTGGCGGCGGCCAAGCGCGTCATGCTGCGCGGGGCCGGCGTCGATTTGACGGCCGGCTGTGAGCTCGAAACCGAGGCGTTCGGCGCGCTGTTCGCGACGAACGACGCGCGCGAGGGCACCCAGGCGTTCCTCGCGAAGCGTCCGCCGTCGTACCAGGGGAGCTGAGCAGATTCCTCCGGGAGAGAAGCGCTCCGGGCTCCGTGCGGGAGTCCTCACCGGTGCCGCGGCCGTCGTGCTCGCGGGCAGCTTCGGCTGTCGTTGCAGCGAGGACCGTCCGTACACGCCCTTCGGCGTGACGAGCGCCCTGCCCGAGCCCATCGCGAGCGCTTCGGTCGCTCCCCCGGCGCCGAGCGGGAGCGCGGCCGTTCCTGCGGTGGAGAAGGCCGTGCTCGCGCCGCGCGACGCCAAACGCTGGGCGCTCGCCGGGCGGGAGCTCGCGGCGCCGCCCGGGCTGATCTTCGAGCAGGGCATCGCCGCCGATTTCGACGGCAACGGCACGACGGAAGACGTGGCCTGGCTGCTGGGCGAAGCGCCCGACGCCGGCACGGCCCGGGCGGGCGAGCTCTGGCTCTACCCCGCGGAGGGCGAGGCGCGACAGCTGGCGAAGCTGCCCGACTTCGTGCCGAGCGGACCGACCTGCAAGCTCACGACCACGCTCCTGCGCACGGGCCCGCACACGCTCACTCTCGACGCCGTCGCGACCTGCGACGGCGCTCTCATCGCGCGCGCGCCCGTCCGGGCGCTGATGGTGCTCGCACCGGCCGCGGAGCGCGGCGAAATTCAGACGCTGCGCGTCGCCGCCGCCGCGCCGGACGAGGCGCTCGAGCTTTCTGCCGTGACGGTGGACCGCGACGGCGACGGGCGCGACGACGCAGCCGTGACGGTGAGCGTGGGACGCGCCGACGGACCCCGCTTCGCGGCGCCGCTCGTGTGGCTCGATCGCGCGTTCGGGCCCGCGCGGGACACGTCGGAGCCGCGCGTCACTCTCGAGCGACTCGCGCTGCACCAGGCGACGCGCGCCAAGACCAAGAAGCTCGCCGACGAAGTGCTGCGCAGCGTGGACGGCATCCGCCGTCTGATGTCGAGCCTGTGCGCCGAGGGCGCCGTCGCGCGCGTCTTCGATCGCGACGCCGCGGCGCTGCCGTGCGGCAACCTGAACGCGGTCGTCGACTCGCTGGCGAGCGCCGAGATCGCGGCGGAGCTCGCGCGCGGCGCCGTGCTCGAAGCGTTCGGCCGGCTCTCGCGCGACGGCTGGTACTTCGGAAAGACGCAGGCGAACACGCGCAAGCGCCTCGAGCGCGCCGTGCTCGAGGCGGTCGAGCCGCGCTCGGCCGAGGTGACTCGCGTCCGCGTCCGCCCCATCCCCGTGCCCGCGCCGGGCTACAGTCCGCTCGCCTTCGACACCGACGGTTCGCTGCTCGTGGCCACGGCCGAGGGCGTCGTGCGAGTCGGCCTCGACGGGATCGCCGGGCCCCCGCTCGCCGGCGGCCCGCCGCTGCCCTTCGACGTGAGCCCGAGCCCGGAGCGCCGCTGGCAGGGCGTCGCTCATTCCTGCGATCGCTCGGAGACGACGCTGCTTTTCACGCAGGGAGCGCCGCTCGTCACGGGACTGCTCGCGCCGCGGCCGGGTGCTTGCGGGCGCGGAGCGTTCCGCGCGACGCCTCCACCGGCGGCGCTCTGCGCGCACTCGGGTCGCATCGCCGCGCTGGTCGGCGGCGCCGCCGTCGGTGATTGCAACGGCTCGCACCCGGGCTCGGCGCGCTCGAGCGACGGGCAATGGGTCGTCGTTCCGACGCCGTTCGGGCTCTTGCTCGACGGGCCCGCGCATCGGATGCTGAGCCTCGGCAACGCGATCGAACGACCGCTCGAGCTTTCGGATTGCGTGGTGGAGCGCGACGGGCGCGCGGCGGCGTGCCTGCTCGATCGACAGATCGTGGTCGCGCGGGTCGCCGGCTCGTGAGCGCGTCGAGTCGCGTCCGCTACGCCGAAGGCGCCTTCGCGCGCTCCAGGTAACCGCGGGTGCGCGTGTCGACCTTGATCCAGTCCTTCTCGTTCACGAAGAGCGGAACGTTGACGGTCGCGCCGGTCGAGATCTTGGCGGGCTTGGTGACGTTCGTGGCGGTGTCGCCGCGCACGCCCGGCTCCGTTTCGGCCACCTGCACGACGATGTGCGGCGGGAGCTGAATGCTGACGGGGTTGCCGTTGTAGATGGTGATCGTCACGTCGATGCCGTCGATCAGGAAGCCGGCGTCGTCGCCCACGGCGTCCTTGTGGACGTGGATCTGGTCGCCCGTGACGGAGTTCATGAACACGTAGGTGTCGCCCTCCGGGTAGATGTACTGCAGGGTGCGATCCTCGACGTCGGCGGCCTCGAGCTTCTCGCTCGAGCGGATGTTGCGCTCGATGGTGCCGCCCGAGAGCATGTTGCGCATCTTGGTGCGCGTGAACGCCTGCCCCTTGCCCGGCTTCACGAACTGAAAGTCGGTCACGATGTACGGCTGACCGTCCATCATGATCTTGAGGCCTTTTCTGATGTCACTCGTGTCCATGTCGCTGGGCTCCGGGGGCTTTCTCGAACCGGTCTGCGGGCGGCTGCCGTGGGCGGGGCCGCCCCGAGGGCGTTCGGGACGGGCATCTACATCAAAGCCGGCGGCTTGGCGAGCCGATCCGAGGATCACGCGGCCCCGGCGGCCGGACTATAGTGGGAAAGTACCCTAGAGTCCGAGATGAGCGCTTCCGGAACCGACCGTTCGCGACTGCACGGAGCAGTGCCAGGCCCCGCCATGGACGAATACGAGCTCGAGGAGATCAAGCGTGAAATCGTCGAGAGCCGCTCGCTCTCGATCAAGACCAACAACCTGGTCAACGCGCTCGCCTCGGACGTGAAGAGCATCGCCAAGCGCCACCAGACGCAGGAGCGGCGCCTGCTCGTGAACACGGCGACCGCCTACGCGCTCACCATCGCCGTCGTGCTCGGTTTCGTGAAGCTCGCCTGGGACCTCCGGCTGGAGACCGTCCGCGCCGAGACGCGCGAAGCCCAGGACAAGGTGGCCGCGCTCGAGAAGCAGCTCAAGAACCTGCAGGGTCGGGACGAAGGCACGCTGCGCGCGCGCCGGCAGGCGCTCGATTTTCAGAAGCTCGTCGCGCAGAACAAGCGCCGCGAGATCATCGAAGGCTACCCCGAGGTCGCCAAGGCCGACCTCACGCCCACCGAGCGCGCCGTGTTCGAGGCGGCGGTGGAGCGCGCTCGCGACGAGCTCTCGCTCATCGCCTACCAGTCCGGACTCGATCACGCGCGCATGGGGCGCTGGCAGGAGGCGGCACAGCAGCTCCGCGAGTCGCTCGCGTACAAGAACGACGGCGCTCACTCACCGGGCGCGAGTTACGAGCTCGCCCGCGCGCTCGTCGCGCTCGGCATGCATCGCGAGGCGATCCCGATGCTGCTCCAGCAATCGGAGGCCTCGGCCGATCGCGAGGTCATGGATGACGCGACGTTCTTGCTCGCGCAGGCGCAGCTCGAAATCCAGGCCTGGAACGACGCAAAGACCACGCTCCGCGCCTTCATCCGCCGCTTCCCCAAGAGCGCCCACCTGCTCGAAGCCCGCGGAAAACTCGCCGAAGTCGAGCTCTATCACTGAACTCCCTCCGCCCCGCGCCCGTGCCCGTGCCGGTGCCCGTGCCCGATCCGCCCCTCATCGCCCGGGCCGCTGCAGCCGGATCGCCTTTTCGGGACAGGCGCTCACGCACAGCCCGCAACCGTGGCAATCCGCCGGACGGGCGACGAACGCCTGCCGGTACTGATGAAAGAACGCCTTGATGCGTCCGAGGCGCGTGAGCGCCTCGCGCTCGCTCTCGCTCAATCGCCCCATCTCGAACACGGAGTACGGGCAGACCCGAACGCAGTCCTCCTTCCCCTCGCAACGGTTGCGGTCGATGACCGGAACCAACAGACCCGCTTCCTTGCAATCGGGAGGCTCTCCACTCATGGACGCCTCATGAGCATCGGAAGCTCACCGTCAAGCCCATCCGTTACTCTTCACCCGGATCGTTGTCGACGATGGTGAACGCCGGGCGGTTCCACCAGACCGGCCAGCGCTCGGGTTCCGCGGGACCGATCACGATCAGCGTGTAGCCCCGCCCCGCCTCCGGCGACTCCAGGCCCGCCCGGCCGAGCACCACGGGCCAGCTCTCCTCGATCACCTTTCTGCCTTCCGTGTAGGCCTGCACGGTAAAGCCTCGCGTCTGGAGACCGAGGTCGTTGGAGGAGAGATCGACGCGCGCTTGGCGCGGACGGAGCGATCCCTCGCTCAGGTTGTCGGCGATGGTGAGGGGCGACAGCAGGCTGTCCTCCGTGGGCACCACGTACACGCTGCGCTGTCCCGCTGCGCGCGAAGCGTGAAATGCCTGCAGGCCG
This sequence comes from Polyangiaceae bacterium, assembly GCA_036503835.1. Lineage (GTDB taxonomy): Bacteria > Myxococcota_A > Polyangia > Polyangiales > Polyangiaceae > PMG-095. Next base: position 6,410 of record DASXWF010000837.1, read on the forward strand.
ACCTTGCCGTAGGCAACGAGCCGCGAGAGCACCACGAGATCCGCCGTGAGGTTCCCCGTGCGCGGCGTGTAGCCGACTCCGCAGATTTCCTCCTCGCGTTCCGCGGGGAAGGCGGCACCTCCGATGCAGCCCGCGGCGACCATGAGTTGACTGTAGCCCTCGCTCAACGTGCCGCGCGGAAACCGCGCGAGCGCGGCGACACGCAGCCGCGCCAGCGCCGGTTGCGGTATTTCGCCCGTTCCGCCTTCGCCGCCGCCACCCGCTTGCCCCGCACCGCCGACCTCCTGACGCAGGGTGGCGCCGGCCGTACCCACGGCACTCGACGGCTCGCCGCTTTGTCCGCCGACCGCGGGGTCGCCGGACTGGCCGCCGTTCTCGGCTCCTGCCGCCCCCGCCTCACCGCTCGCTCCGCCGGCGCCACCGGCTCCGCTCTCGCCGCCCGTCCCGCCCGCGCCTGGATTGGCCGCTTCCATTTCCTCGCGGGCGCGCTCGACGGCATGCTCGCAGTCCAGGTCCGCGACGAGATCGAGCTCGCCGGTGAGCACGTAGACGGACACGTCGTCCTTCTTCAGGTCGATGCCGTCGAGCTTCTCGAAGGTGAACGCTTCGCCGTACGCGAGCCCGCCGCTCGGCTCGGGATCGCCGCGCAGGCCCGCATCGCCGGCACCACGCGCGAAGCACCATGCGACACGCTCGGCGTCGACGATGCCGTGGACGAACGTCGTCACGCTCCGCCCCGTCGGCTCGACCATCTTCTGCCCGGCGCTGCCGGCGGTCGTCCCCGAAGAGCCGCCGACGGCGCTCGAACCGCCCCCACCCGTGCCGCCGTTGCCGCCGGCACCCGCGCCGCTCGCGCCCGACGTACCGGCGACCACGGGCCGGCGCCCGAGTGCACCGTGATCCGAGGTGCAGTCGGCGGCCGACAGCGCGAGGAACATCCAGCCGAGGGAGAAGCCGCGCGAAGCGGAGGGCGAAAGCAAGGACCTCATCGTGACTCGCGCTAGTGCAGCGTTTCCTGACCGCGCGCGCCCGGCGCGGCTTTGGCGAGGAGGGGGTGGGCGTGGTTGAGCGGGCCGTGGCCGCTGCCGAGACCGGGGGCGCTGCGGATCGCTTCGAGGACGTAGTCTCGCCCGCGTTCCACGGCGTCGTGCAGCGTGAGGCCTTCCGCTACGCCCGCCGCGATCGCCGACGCGAGCGTGCAGCCGGTTCCGTGGGTCGAGCGCGTCTGAATGCGGGCGGATTCGAAGCGAAACGCCGCGCCGTCGGCGGTGCGGAGCACGTCCACCACCCGTTCTCCCTGCAGGTGCCCGCCCTTCACGAGCACCGCGGAAGCTCCCGACAGGAGCAGGCGATCGGCCGCGCGCTCGAGATCGGCTTCGCTCCGGATCGCGATCCCGGTGAGCGCCTCCGCTTCGGGAACGTTCGGCGTGACGAGCGCCGCCATCGGCAAGAGCTCCCGCACGAGCGCCTCGCGCGCGCTCGGCTCGAGCAGGTTCGCGCCGCCCTTCGCCACCATGACGGGATCGAGCACGAGCGGCACCATCGGCGCGAGGCTCCGGCACGTTCCCGCCACGCGCTCCACGACCTTGGCCGAACCGAGCATGCCGGTCTTGATCGCGTCGGCGCCGATGTCTTCGAGCACCGCCCGCATCTGGAGCGCCACGAAATCAGGATCGACCGGCAGGATCCCGATCACGCCGAGCGTGTTCTGCGCCGTGAGCGCGGTGATCGCCGTCGCCGCGTACCCGCCGAGCATCGTGACGGCCTTCACGTCCGCCTGAATGCCCGCGCCGCCCCCCGAGTCGGAGCCGGCGACAATCAGCACTCTGCTTCTCATCGGAAGGCAACAATAGCTCTACTCCGCCGCGCTTTCCGGTATTGACGCGCGAAAGCGGATTTCTCACGGGTGGCTCGCTCCGCGGACGGCTGCCGGGCTCCGCGACACCGGCGTTTCGAGAGGCACCCCGTCGGCCGGCCTCGCCGGTTTTGTCACGTGGCCCGTGGCCGCGGGCCACGATCGTGATCTGCTGGTGCCAAAGACTGCCGGGAGTAGTGCTAGCGCGGGGGAATCGAACTCGCTAATCTAGAGGGATCACGTGACCTTAGCGGATGATGCGGCACGCGCCGCGAGCCTCATCGGTAGCACGCTCGTGGACCGCTATCGCCTCGACGCGGTCCTGGGAGTGAGCGCCGCGAGCGCGCTGTTTCGCGCCATGGATCTGCGCGAAGGGGCCTGCGCCGTGAAGGTCTTCTACTCGGAGTACATGCGGGGCGAGGCGGGCGGCCGCTTCCTCGCCGAATCGAGCGCGCTCCAGATGCTGCGCCATCCGCATCTGATCGAGACCCTCGGGGCGGGAACCGACACCCAGCGCGGCCTGAGCTTCATCGCCCGCAGCCTGATCGTCGCCCGCAGCATCAAGCTGGTGCTGTCGGAGGTCGGCGTGCTCGACCCCAAGGCCGCGGTGCGCATGGCACTCCACACGGCGCGCGGCGTGAACGCCGCGCACCAGGTCGGCATCCTGCACCGCAACCTCAAACCAGAGAACCTGTTCCTCGAGCTCCGTCCCGACGATCAGATGCTCGTCCGCGTCGTCGACTTCGGCAGCCTGCGACTCCCCGGGGACCGCGGGTCCGACGGCGCAGCGAGCTCGCCGCCGGAGCTCCCGCCCGCGGGACCGGACTACCTGGCGCCGGAGCAGCTGACCGCCGGCGCGGACGTCGACGAACGCGCGGACGTCTGGGGCGTCGGCGCGGTGCTCTACGAAATGCTCTCCGGCAGCCCGCCGTTCGGGCACCTCGAGAACGCCAACGACGTGATGACCGCGATCCTCTCGGACGAAGCGCCGCACGTCCAGGATCGGGCGCCCTGGGTGCTCCCCGAGCTCGCGCTCGTCGTGCATCGAGCCCTTTCGCGCGAGCGCGGCCGCCGCTACGCGACCCTCGAGGACTTCGCGAACGCGCTGCGCCCGCTCGCCGACGGCGACGAGCTCCTGACGGTGGACGGCGTCTTCACCGTCCCCTCGAGCCTGCGCGGCCACACCGCCGCGCGCGCCGACATCGAGTCCGAACCGCCCCCGACCACGGCGCCCGCTCCGCAGCGCGCGACGACCGACGAGCTCGGCCTCGTCGGCCAGCGCCTGGACGGGCGTTTTCGCGCCATCCGCCTGATCGGACGCGGCGGCATGGGCGCCGTCTACGAGGTCGAAGGCGACGACGGCCAACGCCTGGCCGCCAAGGTGATTTCGCGCGGCCTCGCGGGCGAAAACCACCCCGCGCTCCTGCGCTTCGCGCGCGAGGCCAAGGCGGCGAGCGAAATCACGAGCCCGAACGTCGTGCGCACGCTCGACGCGGGCTCCGACGAAACCCTCGGCCTGCCGTACATCATCATGGAGCTCCTGCACGGCACCGACCTCTCGAGCGTGATGAAGCGCGAAGGCGCGCTCGAGCCGCAGATCGCCGTTCGCGTCGTGATCCAGGCGGCCCGCGGCGTCGCCGCCGCCCACGCGCGCAACGTGGTCCACCGCGACATCAAGCCGGCGAACCTCTTCCTGCAGGTCGCCGAAAACACGGGGGAGGTCACGGTCAAAGTCTGCGATTTCGGCGTCGCCAAGCGCACGCGCGTCGACGGCGGGCGCACGGGCGGCCTGAGCCTCACGCGCACCGGCGGCATGCTCGGCTCACCGATGTACATGTCCCCGGAGCAATCGCGCAACGCCAAGGACGTCGACGAACGCGCCGACATCTGGAGCCTCGCCGTCGTCCTCTGGGAGGCGTTGAGCGGCAAGCGTCTCTGGGGCCAACAGTCCTCGCTCGGCGAGCTCATCGTCGCGATCTGCACCGAGCCCATCCGCCGGCTCGAAGAAATCGCCCCCTGGGTTCCGCGCGATCTGGCGCGCGTCGTCCACAAGGGCCTCGAGCGCGACGTGAACCAGCGCCAGCCGAGCATGCAAGCCCTCATCGCCCAACTCGAAGTCTTCGCGGGCGGCACCGATCGCGTCGCGTCGGATCAGCTGGTCGGCCTCTCCGAGGAACACCGCGAAGTCCTCGTTCGCCGCACCCACTCCTCCCTCGGCCCGCGCCCGACCTCCTCCGACTCCCACACGTCCGCGCCCGGCACCGCGCGCGTCAACCTCCCTCCCCCGGCCCCGCTCCTCGTCACCACGCGCGCGAGCGGCACGCCGGACCCCGCCTCGAACCGGCTCCTGCTCGGGATCGTCTTGATCGTCTTGATCGTCGTCGCCGGCCTCGCGCTGGCGCTGCTCCGCTGAAGGACAGCTCTGCTAGGCTCACGCACTTTCCACGGCCCCTTGGCGGAACGGCATACGCAGCGGATTTAAAATCTGCGGATCGAAAGATCGTCCCGGTTCGAGTCCGGGAGGGGCTACCAGCTCGAACCCGCCGGCGAAACGCGCGCCGCACCTACGCGAACGACGCGTCGAGACCCCAGAGCTTGCCGAGCCGGCGGAAGAGCTCCGCCTCGTTTTCGGCGATCGAGTCGGGCGCCGCCATCGCGACGAGGATTTGAAAGATGGTGTCCCGCGCCTCGGCTCGCTCGATCTTCGCGGCGGCCTGCAGGATCGCCTCGGCTCCGTCGTAGCCCGCAGCGGCGTCACGAACGCCGGCGAAACGCTCCGGACCGATGCCGTCGCGGAGCTCGTCGAGGACATCCATCTCCGGCTCCGAAACGCTGCCGTCGGCGCGCGCCATCAGCCCGACGAGCGCCAACAGAACGACCTGCTCCGACTCCGTAAGCTCCCGAACGCTCATGTCCGAGCTGGTACCACGGAAGCCCGGCGAGGACTACGCCCGCGGCCCGAGCGGTCAGCGCTTTCGGAGCTTCTCCTCCAGCCGGGCCACGAGCTCCGCCTGCGCGGGGTTGAGCTTTTTCTTGGCGAGCTCCGGATCGACATAGGCGACGCGATCGACCTCGAAGAATTGTTGGACGCGGCCCGAGCGCGGCGGCCACTCCATCTCGAACTTGTTGCTGCGAAGGCCGGCCGGATCGACGTCGCCGGCGCAGGCCCATGCGTGCACGGTCTTGCCGCTCTTCTGGCGAATCGAGCCGAGCGGGAGGAAGGGACCTTCGAACTCGAAGCCGGTCTCTTCCGCGAGCTCGCGTCGCGCGGCGGCCAAGGGATCTTCGCCCGGTTCGATCTCGCCCTTGGGGATGGTCCACGCACCGAGGTCGCGGCTGCGAAAGACCGGCCCGCCCGGGTGCGCGATCAACACTTCCAGGCCCCGCTCGCTTTCGCGATAGACGAGGATTCCAGCGCTCTGCTGTTTGCTGCGAGTGACCACGGCTCGGGGCCGCACAGCCTAGTACAACGGCTGGGACGTTGCGGTTCTAGTCGACCTGCTCGCAGACGTAGCCCGGCATCGGTTGGGCTTCGCAGGGAGCGTCGTTCCAACGCCAGGAAATGTTGGCGTCGAAGTGGCCGCAGTCCTCGGTGGGGTCCATGGCCGTGTCGCCGTTGGGTCGGGGAGGGTTGGTGCCCCAATCGTTGAAGCGATCGTCCACGGCATCCCCACCGTTCATGTCGTCCTTGAAGAACACGACGCGCGCGTTGCCCGTGCCCCAGGACCAGCTGTCGTCGACGTCCCGGTCGTTCGCGCCCATCCAGATTCCGGACTGCAGGTTGCGGTCCTCAATCCATTCGACCAAAAACTCATTTTCGTCCGGCGATTCGACGCGCGCGAGCTCGAGCGTGACCCCCGCGGCGGTCGACAGCGACCCTGCGCAGCGGCTCGCCGCCTCCGCCCAGGTGACGCGGCTGCTCATCGCCGATTGATAGCAGAGCACGTAGACATGACCGTTCTCGGTCGCGCCGGTGCAGCCGCTCGGGCACGCGTCGTCT